>NZ_JBBMEN010000019.1:0-50479 GCF_040096575.1 Faecalibacterium intestinale | reverse complement strand
TAGTCTGTTACCCAAACTAATGTCTGGCGCGATTGATATCGCAAGTATCCAGCTCTAAGCTGCTAAATTATCGTTTATAAAAGATATGAAGGGATAATATGGAAGATTTTGATAATGCTAAGACAAGAAATCCGAGGGAATGCGTTGTTACAAACCTTAATAGCTACCTGACCTACATTTCTGATATAAAGGAAACCATAAAGAAAGAGGAAGGCGCGGAAGTAAGCGCAAAGCATTATTTCTTCCGTGGACAGGCCAGCAACGAATGGAACGTCATGCCGGGAGTGTTCCGTGGTGGGATGCTGCCACATGAAGCAGAATTGATAAATGCGGCTTACACACGAAATCCCGATGACTTCCGGCAACTGACAACAGATTTTGAAAAACTCGCAAAATTGCAGCACTACGGGTTGCCGACAAGACTGTTGGACGTGACGGAGAATCCGCTAGTAGCACTGTATTTTGCTTGCCAAAAAAATCAAGAGAAAAAGATAACTGACGGGAAAACTACATTATTGCCGCCGACCGATGGAAAAATCTATTATAAGCGTGATTACGGAAAAAGTTATAGCGACATAGAGATCAAAGTGCTGACATATTTAGCAAGCTATGAAATTTCGGGCGATTATACATTAGAAAAGCTGCTTTCGGATTTGAACAAGTACGGGATTTATACGGATAAAGAAGCAGAAGAGTGTAGGGCAAGTGAATATAAAAGCTTGCTTTCAATTATTCAAAGAAATTATTTTGTGATTTCCAACTTAAATAATGAAAGACTGGTACGGCAAAGTGGCTCTTTTCTGATCTGTGGAAAATATAATGTTCAACTCAAAGAAAAAATTGGACAGAGCATCGTTAAACGGGCATATAGTGATGTTCAAGATGAGTTTGAACTTCAAAGTTTCAGAATACCAGCGGGAAGAAAAAGTGCAATTTTAGAAGAACTAAGTTTTTATAATATCAATGAAGGAACACTTTTCCCGGAACTTGAGCACCAGATGGCATATATTAAAAGCAATTATGCGAATATACAAAAGCCTATGGCCGACAAGTTTGTGAAAATAGAAGTTCCGGTAACAAATATTAGAGAAGTATGCGATTCGGATATTTCAGACGATAAAGTGGATGAGATTATTCAGAGGGTACTGCGGGATGAAATAAATCCAGCATTTTTTGATGAGTGCTATATTGCAATTCGGGAAAATCTGATGCCGGATTGGTATCGTAAGGAAATTGGACTCAGTAAAGTTCGATTAGCACTGACGGACACATTGGATAATGGTACGCCGATAGGACGTGCGATGGCAAAAAGAGCGGCACAGTCTATCGTCACAAATATTATAAATGCTATTGCACAAGAATCGGATACAGCAACTTCGGATAATAGTTGAGGAGAAAAAATCATGCTTTCATTTACCGAAGATACCTTTGAACAAGCGGTCATAGAGCTATTTGAAAATATGGGTTACACCCACATTTATGCTCCTGATATGAACCGAACAGATTACAGCCGCCCTCTGCTGGACGATGTTTTGCGGGATTGTCTGGTGCGGCTGAATCGCAGCCTTCCGGCTGTGGCAATTGATGAAGCCATCCTGAAACTGAATGATTTTGATGCAGGAAGCCTGTTGCAGAAGAATATTGTCTTTATGGACTATCTGCAAAACGGTATCACGGTCAAATACGCAGTCAAGGGTGAAGAACGGTCTTCGGTAGTAAAGCTGATTGATTATGCAGATGCAGACAAAAATGATTTCTATGTGGTAAACCAATATACCTTCGTGGAAAATGGAAACAACCGCCGTCCGGATATTATTTTGTTTATCAATGGTTTGCCGTTGGTTTTGATGGAACTGAAAAGTCCTTCTAAGGACGAAGTGGGTGCAGAAAACGCATACAACCAGATTCGGAACTATATGAAGGATATTCCTTCGATGTTCTACTATAATGCAATCTGCGTAATCAGCGACCTTTCGACCAACAAGGCAGGAACAATCACTTCTGGACTTGACCGTTTTATGGAATGGAAAACAAAAGACGGTGATTATGAAAACACCGCGTATGCGCAGTTTGATACCTTCTATGAGGGGATGTTCCAGAAAGCACGGCTACTGGACATTTTGAAAAATTTTATCCTGTTTTCCGGTGATGGGCAGAAGCCGATTAAAATTTTGGCTGGGTACCACCAGTATTTCGCTGTACGAAAAGCCATCGAAAAGGCCAAAATTGCCACCAAAACAGACGGCAAGGGTGGTGTGTTCTGGCATACGCAGGGCAGCGGAAAATCTCTGTCGATGGTATTCTATGCCCATTTGCTGCAAGACGCTCTGGACAGCCCCACCATCGTTGTGATGACGGACCGCATCGACCTCGACGATCAGCTCTACACGCAGTTTGCCAGGTGTGCGCCGTTTTTGCGCCAGACACCTGTACAGGCAACCAGCAAGGACAATCTAAGCAAGCTGCTGGATGGCCGAGAAGCAAACGGCATTATTTTCACCACGATGTTCAAGTTTGAGCGTGGCGAGAAGCCACTGTCCGAACGTAGAAATATTGTGGTAATGGCGGATGAAGCCCACCGTGGACAGTATGGTTTTGATGAAAAAATAGTCATTAAAGAAAATGAACAGGGTGAAAAAGAAGCACATACGGTCATTGGTAATGCCCGTATTATCCACGATGCCCTGCCGAACGCAACCTACATAGGCTTTACGGGAACGCCGATTTCGGCAAAAGATAGAAATACGCGTGAAGTTTTTGGTGATTATATCGATATTTACGATATGACGCAGGCTGTAGAAGATGGCGCAACGCGTCCAGTTTACTATGAGAGTCGCGTTATCAAACTCCACCTTGACCAGAATACACTGGCCTTGATAGATGCGACCTACGATGCACTGGAACAGCAATCGGACGTTGCAACGATTGAAAAAAGCAAAAAGATGTTGGGACAGATGGAGAGTGTGCTGGGGGCAGATTCTACCATTCAATCCCTGTGCGAAGATATTGTCAACCATTACGAAAAGTACCGCGCTAATCTTTTGACGGGCAAGGCGATGATCGTGGCGTATTCGCGCCCGATTGCGATGAAGATTTATCGGAAACTTCTGGAGCTGCGCCCGACATGGAATGAAAAAATCGGCGTAGTTATGACGGGTGGCAACAATGACCCGGAGGATTGGAAAGAAATCATCGGCACAAAATCTCACAAAGAAGAACTTGCCCGGAAATTCAAAGACAACGATGACCCGATGAAGATTGCCATTGTTGTGGATATGTGGCTGACAGGTTTTGATGTGCCTTCACTGGCTACGATGTATGTTTACAAGCCAATGCACGGATACAATCTGATGCAGGCCATCGCGCGTGTCAACCGCGTGTTTAAGGACAAAGAGGGCGGCTTGATTGTAGATTACGTTGGCATTGCATCTGCCCTCAAAGCCGCTATGAAGGAGTATACCAAGCGTGACCAGTCCCGATATGGCGATATGGACATTGCCAGAGTTGCTTATCCAAAGTTTCAGGAAAAGCTTCAGGTGTGCAAAGATTTGTTGCACGGCTTTGATTTCAGCGGATTTATTGGCGGTTCTCCGTTGATGATGGCAAAGCTGGTCACTGGCGGCGTAAACTTTGTTCTGGACGCAAAAGCACCCAAGCGCAAAGATCTGTTCCTGCGAGAAGCTCTGTTGCTGAAACAGTCGCATTCGTTGTGTTCCAGCATGACCACGGAGCAGGAGCGACATGAAGCGGCCTACATGGAAGCAGTCCGTTCTACGGTGGTGAAGATCACCTATGGTGGGAGTGACGGCAAGACACTTTCTTTGAAAGAAATCAATGCTCAAATCAATGAACTGCTGAAAGCAAGTATCCAGAGTCAAGGTGTTATCAGTTTGTTTGACAGTAAGAAGGCAGATGAAAATATCAGCCTGTTTGACCCGGCGGTGTTGGATGAAATTTCAAAAATGAAAGAAAAGAACATTGCCGTAGAAATTTTGAAAAAACTTATGGCAGAGCAAGTTTCACTGTATAAACGGACAAATGTTGTGCAGTCTCAGAAGTTTTCAGAAAAGATTACACAGTTGATGAACTCTTACTACAATGGCTTGATTACAAACGAGGAGGTCATCAAGGAACTTCTGAAAACGGCACAGGAGATTACAGAACTGTATAACAATGGTAAAAAGCTGGGCTTGACGCAGGAAGAACTGGCTTTTTACGATGCTCTGACAAAGCCGGAAAACATAAAGGACTTCTATCAAAATAATGAATTGATTGACTTGACCAGAGAACTTACGGAAATGCTGCGCAAAAATCGGACGATAGACTGGCAGAAAAAAGAAACTGCCCGTGCGAGTATGCGTAAGATGGTGAAGCACTTGCTGAAAAAATATAAGTATCCACCGGAAGATTATGATACGGCAATCAGCACGGTCATTAGCCAGTGTGAGATGTGGACTGACAACATGGTAGTATGAATTGTATGAAATGTCGTTGATTTGTGCTTGACAATCGGATTCCTTTTCTGTAAAATGATTTTAGAAAATACTATTATTGAAAATAAGAAAGGCTGTTTTATGGGAAAGATGATCTTAGATGACCTCCGCAAGCGTCTGGAACGTCTGGATGAAGATGCAGACCTGATGATCGACAATAACGACCGCTATCAGATGGTGATTGTAGGCGGCAGTGCGTTCATTTTGTTGGGCAAGCTGACCCGCGCTACTCATGACATTGATGCCTTGAGTGTTCCGAAAGAACTGTACAGTTTGCTTGGCAAGTACGACATCAACACCGATGTGGAAGCCTACATCGACAATTTCCCGTATAACTTCCAAGACCGGCTTCAGCCGCTATCCTTTGGTGGTACAAAGGTGCAGTTCTATACACCCAGTCTGGAGGATTTGGTGATTGCAAAGCTCTGCTCGTTCCGGGATACTGACAAGGCAGACGTAGAGAGCGAAGCTGTGCGGAACTCTTTGGATTGGGACTTGCTGGAACACCTTGCAACGGATGAAGATGAACTGAAAGCCAGCATCTTGAACGATTGGCGGTATCGGGATTTTTATATCCGTTATCAGGAGTATGTGGAGAGGTGGAGACCATGCGAAAGCTGACATTTGAGGGTTTCTTGAAGCAGTATGTGGCAGAGCTTTCCGGGGTGCAGACGGCTAGTATTCATAAGCTGGCAGATTGTCTGAGCGAGAATCCCCGTCTGAAAGAACCGCTGTTTCTCTATGCTTTGGCCTATGATAAAGTAGAACTGCTGCTCCGCTACACCGCGAACAGCACTGTTGCTGCGGAATATGAGCAGCTTTCCAACCACTATTCACTGGCGCAAATGCTGCTGTTTCTGGAAAACCAGTCGCCGGAATTGCCGGAGGGCTACTGGAAAGTCTGGCGCAGTTATTGTTCAGTACGAGATTCTGCTCTTGCAGACAATGACACAAAAGATCTGATCCATCGCCGGGTATTGGAACTTCAACAGAAAAAGAAACTGACGAATTATCGCCTTTACACAGACTTGAAGTTGAATCCGGGCAATGTGAATGCATGGCTCAAACACAACGATTCCAGCAAAATGAGCCTTGACTGTGCACGGCAGATTTACAAGTATGCAAAAAGCTACCCGTCTGTTCGATAAGAAAAAGGAAGTGAGCCTATGACCGCCGTAATTTACGCCCGCTATTCCAGCGATAACCAGCGCGAAGAATCCATCGAAGGACAGATTCGGGAATGCACGGCCTATGCGGAAAAAAACGGTATCACGGTCATCAAACACTACATTGATCGTGCATTCTCCGCCAAAACAGACAATCGCCCGGAGTTCCAGCAGATGATCAAAGACAGCGGCAAGAAGCTGTTTGATGTTGTTCTCGTCTGGAAATTTGACCGCTTTGCCCGGAATCGTTTTGATAGCGCAAATTACAAGATGATCCTGAAAAAGAACGGTGTCCACCTGATCTCCGTTATGGAACCCATTGCCGAGGGCTCACAGGGCATTCTGGTGGAAACGCTGCTGGAAGGCATGGCAGAATACTATTCGGCAGAGTTATCCGAAAAGGTGATTCGTGGTCAGACCGAGAACGCTTTGAAGGGTAAGTGCACTGGCGGTACGGGAACCATTGGCTATAAAATCGACGAGGACAAGTTTTATCATCTTGACCCGCTGACTGCTCCGCTGGTGCTGGAAGCCTTTCAGCGGTATGACAACGGCGATAAAATGGTGGAGATCGTAAACTTCCTCAACGACAAGGGTGTCCGCAATATGCTGGGCGGCAAAATGACCCACAGCAGCGTGAATACCATGCTGAAGAACCGTCGGTACATTGGCGAACTGTCTTTCCGGGATATCGTTGTGCCGGATGCAATTCCGGTTATTGTTCCGAAAGACCTGTTTGACCGGGTGCAGAAGCGTCTGGATAAGAACAAGCGTGCCCCTGCCTGTGGCAAGGCAGATGAGGAATATCTGCTGACCACCAAGCTGTTCTGCGGCAAGTGTGGAGCGCTGATGTTCGGCGAAAGCGGAACCAGTGCTACCGGGCGCACCTACTATTATTATAAATGCGCCAACGTCAAGCGGCGTAAGGGCTGCAACAAAAAGACCGTGCAGAAAGAATGGCTGGAAGAGCTGGTCGTCCGGGAAACCATGAAGCTGATTCAGGACGATGCGGTGATCGACAAGATCGTTTAATTGGTCATGGATGTCCAGAATCAGGAGAACACAACGATCCCGCTGCTGGAAAAGCAACTGCGAGAGGTCAACAAAAAGCTGGACAACCTGATGAAGGCAATCGAGGACGGCTTGTATACCCGGACAACGAAAGAGCGTCTGGAAGCGCTGGAAATCCAGAAAGATGAGCTGACTGCAAAAATTGCAGACGAAAAGTTGAAGAAGCCCAGCTTCAATGAGGATTTCATCCGATTCTGGCTGATGAAATTTAGAAAGTTCGACATTTCGCAGAAAAAACAGCGGAAAGCGCTGATTGAAATTTTTGTAAATGCCATTTTCCTGTACGATGACCGGATGCTGATCACGTTCAACTACAAGGATGGCACCCAAACTGTCCGGTTTGAGGACACTTTGACCGCCGATGGGGTGGAAGGAAAAAGTTCGGATTTGTCCAGCTCTGCTGGACCATAAATCCAACGATTTCACGTTAGAAATCGTTGGATTTTTTTGTTTATAGGCTGGCCTTATTTGGTTTTGACCACAATTTTGACCACAATGCGGGCGATTTTATCTGGTCGATCGCAGGGGCAAGTGGGCTTTTCTGGACGCAACAGCATCTGCTGCGATATGCGAGCCAGCGTTGATGTCAACGCTTTGAAAAGCTGGCTCGCGATAATTCGTGCCGTTCCGTCCAATTTTCAGGCCGAAAATGCCTCGCTGAACAACTGAATCGCACTCTGCTGAATGGATTCCTGAACATGGAGATAATGCTCAGTCATTTCGGTATCGGCATGGCCTACGATGCTCTGGATGGTCTGAATATCCACGCCCAATGCCTGCATATTGCCTCCTTCCTGATGTCAAGTTGTTTCGGGAATAGCTTCTTGATACTTGTTCATAAGGGACGAGTAGGATTCTTCGCCCTGCTCAAAGGACGGGGCAGCGATTTCCTGTGTGTGGTTCTGGTAAGAACGTGCAGCATTGAAAACAGACCAGTCATACTCATACATTGCCTGAATCACTTCAATGCTCATGCCAGCGTCCTCATACTGCTTGCGCATGATAACCCACTGACGGTCAAAGTTTTTCTTTTCCAAACCATAATTAAAGCCCATGTGTAACCTCTAAATTTTCGATAAAACGTGAAAAGTCAAAAACTTGGAGATGCTACGGATATTTCGCCGCTTGGGGCATGGTGGAGATCGTAAACTTTCTCAACGACAAGGGAGTCCGCAATATGCTGGGCGGAAAAATGACCCACAGCAGCGTGAACACCATGCTGAAGAATCGCCGGTACATTGGCGAACTGTCTTTCCGGGATATCGTTGTGCCAGATGCAATTCCGGTTATTGTTCCGAAAGACCTGTTTGACCGGGGGCAGAAGCGTTTGGTGCCGTGCGACCTTATAATTTATATTGCATAAAATTGCTATTGTGAACAAACCCAAAATTGGAGTACAGCTTTATTCCCATATCGGATGCTGTTATTTGGATAACTCCGCATCCGTATTCTTTTGCATCATTTATCACCCGGGAAAGCAATTCTCTTGCGATGCCTTTTCTTCTATAGCTTGGCGCAGTAAACATACTGGACAGTAACCCTATTTTCCCGCTTGGACATCCGAAATAAGGCGGCTTTTCGACAAATGACATCCCGCTTGTGCCGATAATTTTGTCTCCGTCAAATGCAAGCCAGGAAACAAATGTGCCATCAGCCATATGGTGCGTATAGTATTGCAGCAGGGAAGCGGTCAAATCAATTTCTTCCGTTGCGCCTTCTTCGCGCAGCTGCTTTATTCTCATGCTGATAAAAACGTTCAACTCGTTTTCTGTGAGCCTTCTATACTCTATTTTCATATACGTTCCAGCCCCCGTAAATTGCGTGTTATCAATGTAAAAACGCAGCGTTTTCGCCTGAGTTGTTCTCGCTCGAGTTACAGAATATACTCCATCTGCCGCTCCTTGGTTTTCATGCCCATTTTTTCGTAAAAGTGCTCTGCCGAAGTGTTTCCCGCCCAGACGTTCAGGGTCACCTCGTAGCAGCCCAGTGCTTTTGCCTGCTGCTTTACATAGTCAAACAGACTTTCCCCGATGTGCTGTCCGCGCGTCTGCTTGTCAACGCAAAGGTCATCGATGAACAGCGACTTGAAGGGCACCATGTTGGTGGAAAAAGGCTGCTCCTTCAGCTGACAGAAGGCATAGCCCATGCACACATCCTCCTCGTTCACGGCAACGTAGATGGGCTTATCCTCCTGCTTCAAAAGCGCTGCCAGTTCACAGACGGTGTATTTTGTGGTGCCGGGAATAAAAATATCCGGGCGTATCTCTGCGTGGATCTGCAGCACCTGCCCCAGCAGTGCAAGCAGTCTGGGAATGTCTTTTTCCTCGGCTTTACGAATGTTCATTTGTACTTTATCCCTTCCATTTTCTGGTTTTTGCATTTCCAGTATACCACACCGGGCGGCACTAGAAAAGAGAAAATGCACCTCCCGATAGCAAACAAAAACGCGAGCGACCGTTTCGGCCACTCGCGTTTTTGATGTGCTGTATTATCCGTCCAATTTTTCCTGCGCCCGGTACTGCAGCGCTTCCAGCAGGGAGTCCTCGTCCAGCAGGGTCTTACCGGCAAGGTCGGCCACGGTGCGGGCTACCCGCAAAATGCGGTCGTGCGCCCGGGCAGAAAGCCCCAGTGCATCGTAGGAGCTGCGCAGCAGCTGCTCGGCACCGGGGGTCATGCGGCAGATGCGCCGCACCTGCCCGGCGTTCAGCTGGGCGTTGCAGTGCACCCCCTTAAAGCCCGGCGCGGCGTAGCGCTTGGCCTGAATGGCGCGGGCAGCAAGCACCTGTTTGCGCAGCTCCGCGCTGCTCTCGGAGGGTGCGGCGGCGTGCAGCTCGTCAAAGGCGATGGGGTCCATCTCCACGCACAGGTCGATGCGGTCCAAAAGCGGGCCGGACACCCGGCTGCGGTACTGCCGCACCGCGCTGGGCGAGCAGGTGCAGGCGCGGGTGGGGTGGCCGTAATAGCCGCATTTGCAGGGGTTCATGGCGGCTACCAGCTGGAAGCGGCTGGGGTAGGTGGCGCTTCCGGCGGCGCGGCTCACGGTGATCTGCCCATCCTCCAGCGGCTGGCGCAGCACCTCCAAGCTCTCGCGGGAAAACTCCGGCAGTTCGTCCAAAAACAGCACCCCGCAGTTGGCAAGACTGCACTCGCCCGGGCGGAACTGCGCCCCGCCGCCGGCAAGGGCGGCAGCGCTTGCCGAGTGGTGCGGGCTGCGGAAGGGGCGGGCAGAGATCAGTCCGCGCCCCTGCGGCAGCTGCCCGGCGATGGAGTAGATCTTGGTCGTCTCCACTGCTTCCTCCCGGGTCAGGGGCGGCAGGATGCCCGGCAGGCGCTTTGCCAGCATGGATTTGCCGGTGCCGGGTGCGCCCGTCAAAAGCACGTTGTGCCCGCCTGCGGCTGCAATGACCATGGCGCGCCGCGCCAGCGACTGTCCCATCACGTCCGCAAAATCCGGCACCTGCTGCCATGCGTCCTCCGGGTCAAAGGGGATGGCGGCGGCAGGGGAGAGGGGACGGGTGCCCTTCAGCGCTTCCACCACCTCCCGGGCGGTGTGGGCAGGGTAGACGGTCATGGTGTCGGCGCAGGCTTCGGCTGCTTCGGCGGCGTTCTCTGCCGGGACGTACAGCGCCCGGATGCCGTACTCGGCAGCGGCAAGCGCCATGGGCAGCACGCCGGACACCGGACGCAGACTGCCGTCCAGCGCAAGCTCGCCCAGAAAGGCGGCGTCGGCGGGCACTTCTTCCAGCTGTCCGCTGGCGGTCAGCAGCGCCAAAAGCAGCGGCAGATCGTACACCGGGCCGGTCTTGCGCACATCGGCAGGAGCAAGGTTGATGGTGATGCGCCGGTCGGGAAAGCGGAAGCCAAGGTTTTTGATGGCAGCGCGCACCCGGTCGGCGCTTTCCCGCACGGCAGAGTCCGGCAGGCCGACGATGGAAAACGCGGGCAGCCCGCCGGAAACATCGGCTTCCACCGCAACGGCAAAGCCGCGCAGTCCGTTCAGGCCAAAGCTGTTGGTCACAGAATACATGGTGTCCCTCCCTGCATGGCGCATAGTTTGTCAAAAATGCCAAAAGTGGAAAATAATGGATATATCTACTATGCTTCGACAGTTTTTTCTGTTTGAAATCATTATAGTAAAGCACAGGAAAGTTGTCAATGCAGCAGAAAGGAGAACGAGAGATCATGACAAATGGGGAATGTTGCCGGTATATCCGTACCTATTCAGAGCTGGAGGGGCTGCAGCACGCCTGCACGCTGGTGTACTGTGCCGCTTCCACCCCACAGGGGGTGCTGGCACAGCTGCGCCGGGAGCAGGGCGGCAGGGTGCGCAGCAGCACGGTACTTGCTCCGGCAGACAGCTTTGGCCGGATAATGCGGCTGCTGCGCTACCTGTGCGAAAACGGCGTGGGGCCGGAGCAGTGGCTGGAGGTGCTGGAGGATGTGCACCAGCCCTACCAGCTGCTGGATACATCAAAAAACGCAATGAATATGGCAGAAGAACCGGTTTTTTGTGGTATTTGTCGGTTTTAAGGGCACAAACTTCGGCCATTTTACGCAATTGACATAAGCGGAGCAAGAGTTTATAGTATAAGTAGGTTTATACAAACCGTTTCGATCCGGGGAAAAAGATTTTGAACAAAGGTAAGGTGTACAAGATGTATCTGGATGAATATAAGCGCTGGCTGGCAGCGGATCTGGAGGATGCAGACCTGAAGCCGGAGCTGGCAAAGGTCGAAGGCAATGACGATGAGATCAAGGATCGCTTTGCTGTGGCGCTGAAGTTTGGCACCGCAGGTCTGCGCGGCGTGCTGGGTGCCGGTACCAACCGCATGAACATCTACGTTGTCCGTCAGGCAACGCAGGGTCTGGCAAACTGGGTGCTGACCCAGGGCGGTACCCAGACCGTGGCGATCAGCTACGACAGCCGCCTGAAGAGCGATGTCTTTGCCAAGACCGCCGCTGGCGTTCTGGCAGCCAACGGCATCAAGGTGCGCATCTATGATGCCCTGATGCCTGTGCCCGCTTTGAGCTTTGCTACCCGTTACTATAACTGCAACGCCGGTATCATGGTCACTGCTTCCCACAACCCGGCTAAGTACAATGGCTACAAGGCCTACGGCCCGGACGGCTGCCAGATGACCGATGACGCTGCCGCCATCGTCTACGACGAGATCCAAAAGACCGATGTGCTCACCGGCGCAAAATACGTCTCCTTTGCCGAGGGCGTGGAGAACGGCATGATCCGCTTTGTGGGCGATGACTGCAAAAAGGCTCTGTACGATGCCATTGAGGCACGTCAGGTGCGCCCGGGTCTGTGCAAGACTGCCGGCCTGAAGCTGGTGTACAGCCCGCTGAACGGCTCCGGCCTTGTGCCCGTGACCCGTGTGCTCAACGATATGGGCATCACCGATATCACCATCGTGCCCGAGCAGGAGTACCCCAACGGCTACTTTACCACCTGCTCCTACCCCAACCCCGAGATCTTCGAGGCGCTGAAGCTGGGTCTGGAGCTGGCCACCAAGACCGGTGCCGACCTGATGCTGGCTACCGACCCCGACGCCGACCGCGTGGGCATTGCCATGAAGTGCCCGGACGGCAGCTATGAGCTGGTGTCCGGCAACGAGATGGGCGTTCTGCTGCTGGACTACATCTGCGCAGGCCGCATCGAGAAGGGCACTATGCCCAAGAACCCCGTGGCAGTCAAGTCCATCGTGTCCACCCCGCTGGCAGACGCTGTGGCAAAGCACTACGGCGTGGAGATGCGCAATGTGCTGACCGGCTTCAAGTGGATCGGCGACCAGATCGCCAATCTCGAAGCTGCCGGTGAGGTCGACCGCTTCATCTTCGGCTTTGAGGAGAGCTACGGCTATCTGGCAGGCCCCTACGTCCGCGATAAGGACGCCGTCATCGGCTCCATGCTCATCTGCGAGATGGCTGCTTACTACCGCAGCATCGGCTCCTCCATCAAGCAGCGTCTGGAAGAGATCTACGCTCAGTACGGCCGCTACCTGAACAAGGTGGACAGCTTCGAGTTCCCCGGCCTGACCGGCATGGAGAAGATGGCTTCCATCATGCAGAAGCTGCGTGACCAGCCCCCGGTGGAGCTGGCAGGCCATAAGGTGGTCAAGGTGACCGATTACAAGAAGCCGGAAGAGACCGGCCTGCCCGTTGCCAACGTGCTGATCTACACGCTGGAAAACGGCGCTACCGTGGTGGTGCGTCCCTCCGGCACCGAGCCGAAGATCAAGACCTACTTCACCACGCTGGGCAAGGATCTGGCGGAAGCACAGGCACAGAAGGACGCTCTGGCTGCTGCCATCGAGCCCATCCTGAAGTAAAACTATCCCAAAGCATCTGCGGGGCTGTTGCACGTTTTTGTGCAGCAGCCCTTTTTGCGTTTGTCGGAGCGTTGACCGGAGCAAAAAAAACTTCCCCCAAGGGGCTTTGACGTCCTCAAAGACTTTGCACTTTAGCTGGAAACTGTGCCGTTATGCCAAAGGCTCCCTCCCAGAGGGAGCTGTCAAAACCGTCAGGTTTTGACTGAGGGAGTTAAGTCCAAAGGGAGAGAGCGAAAGTGCACACTCTGGGCGACTGCCCTTTCAGGACAGACCGCAGGACTTTATGCAGCACAGATGCACTTTTGCTGTGTAAAATCGGTTGAAGTTTGCGCTGTGATACGCTATAATAAAACATGGTTTATTATAAGCAGCTGTGGGCGCGCAGCGCGGCACAGCAGCAGGGTAGGTGGAAGAGATGGAAAAAACTGTATCGGCAGTATTGGTAGCGGCGGGCTCCTCGACCCGCATGGGCTTTGATAAGCTCAGTTTTGATCTGGGGGGCGAAACGGTGCTGCACCGCAGCATCCGCGCCTTTGCCCAGTGCCCGCAGGTCACCGAGCTTGTGCTGGTGGCGGGCAAAAACCGGGATTTTGTGGCGCAGCAGGCGGCGGACTGCCCAAAGCCTGTGCAGGTCGTAGCGGGCGGGGCTACCCGCGCCGAGAGCGCAAAAAACGGTGTGCTGGCAGCGCACGGAGAACTGGTGGCGGTGCACGATGCCGCCCGCCCTTTTGTGAGCGCGGCGGTCATTACGGCGACGCTGGAAGCCGCTGCCCGGTGCGGCGCAGCAGCCCCGGCGGTGCCGGTGAAGGATACCATCAAGGCCGCTGCCCGGGGCGATGGCAAGACTGTGCCCCCGGACTGCGCGGTGCAGACGACCCCGGACCGCAGCACCCTGTATGCGGTGCAGACCCCCCAGTGCTTTGACCGTGCAGCGTATCTTGCGGCACTGGCGGAGCTGGACGCCACCCGCGCCCGCCTTGTTACCGATGATTGCAGCCTGTTTGAGCTGACCGGACGCCCGGTGCAGCTGACGCAGGGCGACTATGCAAACCTGAAGATCACCACCCGGGAGGATCTGCCCCGCCCGGCACAAAGAAAGGAAACGGAAATGCGTATTGGACACGGCTATGATGTACATCGTTTGGTAGAGCAGCGCAAGCTGATCCTTGGCGGGGTGGAGATCCCCTTTGAAAAGGGTCTGCTGGGCCATTCGGACGCAGACGTGCTGACCCATGCGGTGATGGATGCCGTGCTGGGCGCAGCGGCGCTGGGGGATATCGGCCAGCATTTCCCGGACAATGACCCGGAGTACGCCGGTGCCGACAGCCTGAAGCTGGCCTGCCGCGTGGCACAGATCCTCAAGGAGCACGGCTGGCGCATTGAAAACATCGACGCCACCCTGCTGTGCCAGCGCCCCAAGCTTGCACCCCATATCCCGGCCATGCGCGCCAATCTGGCGGCGGCTTTCGGCCTGCCGGTGGAAGCGGTAAGCGTAAAGGCCACCACGGAGGAGCATCTGGGCTTTACCGGCGAGGGACTGGGCATTGCCGCCCACGCTGTTGCCCTGATCGAAGCAGTGTAAGGGGGCACACACTCTCATGACACTGAATGCGATCATCGCCAATTTTCAGACCTTTAAAATTGTCGATCTGCTGGATATCATCATCATCGCGTTTCTGATCTACCAGCTGCTGGGCATTATCAACCGCACCCGCGCCGGGCAGCTGGCCAAGGGTGCGCTGCTGGTCATGGTCGTGTATCTGGTGGCAAATACCCTGAATATGCGTACCGTTACATGGCTGCTCAACTCGCTGCTGCAGGTCGGTCTGCTCACCCTTGTGGTGCTGTTCCAGCCGGAGATCCGCCGCGCGCTGGAGCGCATGGGTCAGACCGATCAGTGGGCGTCCAAGCTGTTCAACGTAAAAGGGCGCTACAACGACCCCAGCCTGAAGGGCGCGTGGCGCAGCGCCATCATTGCCATCTGCGATGCCGCCGAGCGCTTTTCCGAGACCAAGACCGGCGCACTTATCGTGCTGGAACGCCATACCAACCTTTCCGAGATCGTGCGCACCGGCACCCCGGTGAACAGCGCGGTCAATCTGGAGGTGCTGGGCACCATCTTCTACGAGGGCACCCCGCTGCATGACGGCGCTGCCATCATCGAAAACGGCCGCATCAAGGCGGCGGGCTGTGTGCTGCCCCTTTCCAACAATCTGGATCTGGGCAAGGATATGGGCACCCGCCACCGCGCCTGCCTTGGCATTGCGGAAAACTCCGACGCCATTGCCATCGTGGTCAGCGAGGAGACCGGCATCATCTCCATGGCAAAAAATGGTGTGCTGATCCGTCATTTTGACCGCCAGAGCCTATATACCCGCCTGATCGACGAGATGATCCCCAAGGAGTCCACGGTGGAAAAGAACACCGCCGACAGCTGGGTGGAACAGGCGAAAAAGCTGTGGAACTGGATCAGCCAGAAGGGGGAGGACGAGCAGCAATGAGCAACCAGCCGAACAAGACGAACGGCGCAAAGCCTGCCGTCCGCAAAAAGAAGAATCTTCTGGATGACCGCCGCATCCGGCTGGCACTGTCCGTGCTGGGTGCCATCGTAGCATGGATGGTGGTCACCATCATCGTCCAGCCCGGCACCACCAACACCATCTATAATGTGCCGGTGGACTACACCTACGATTCCGCTGCCTACACCTCCCGGGGCCTGAGCATCGTCAGCGCCGAGGATAAGACCGTGAACCTGAAGCTCTCCGGCGACGGCTACACCATCGGCGGGCTCAGCGCTTCGGATTTTGTGGTCTACCCGGACTGGTCCAGCGTGCGCGACAGCGGCGAAAAGACCCTGCGGCTGCTGGTGCGCGGTGCAAACGGCCTGCTCAACGGCGTGACCGTGACCATGGAGGGCAGCGACAACACGGTGGACGTGGTGTTTGACGTGGTGGAGGAAAAGACCCTGCCCGTTACCGTTACCACCAACTATCTGCGCATTGCGGATGGCTATATCCTTTACAGCACCGAGGTCTCCAAGGAGACCGTTACCCTGTCCGGCCCCAGCAGCGAGCTGAGCAAGGTGGCTACCTGCACCGCCGAAGCGTCTTACAGCAGCGAGCTGACTGAGTCGGTCACGCTGGACACCCCCCTGCGCTTTTACACCAGCGGCGGCAAGGAGATCAAGTTCCAGTACACCACGCTGGAAGAAAGCAGCGTGGACGTGACGCTGCAGGTGTACAAGATGGCGACCCTGCCGGTGAAGGTGAACTTTATCAACGCGCCGCGCGGGTTTGATAACTCGGTGCTGAGCTACGCCCTCAGCTGCAAGCAGCTCAAGGTGGCAGGCCCGGCAGAAAAGATCGATGCGCTGTCCACCTTGTCCATCGGCACCATCGACCTTTCCACCTTCAGCCTGAACAAGGTGTATGAGATGCCCATTGAGCTGCCGACAGATATCTATCTGCTGGACAATATCTCCACCATCACGGTCAGCTTTGACTGCTCCGGGCTGGAGACCAAGACCATGAACCTGCCCGCCAGCTGCGTGCAGGTGATCAACCTGCCCGCTACCTATCAGCTGACGGTGGAGACCGAGCGGCTGATGAACGTGATCCTCTGCGGCCCCAAGGGTGCTATGGAGACTTTGACCCCCGAGCAGGTGGTCATTGAGATCGACGCCGAGGACTTTGCCGTGGCTACCGGCCAGCAGAACATTGCCTGCCGGCTGTATGTGCCCTCCAACGGCAAGATCTTTGCACTGGGCAGCTATGTGCTGCAGTGCCGCATTGAAAGCAACTAAAGTAAAAGGATAACACAACAAATGATTCTGGTTCGCAACATCCGTCTGCCCCTCTCTGCAGGAGAGCCGCAGGCATTTGAAAAGGCGCTGCACACCCTGCGGGTGCCCCGCAGCAAGGTAGAGCACACCGGCGTGGCAAAGCTTTCGGTGGATGCCCGCCACGGCCTGCCCAAGCTGGTGTATACCGTGGCGGTCACCCTCAGGCAGCCCGGGGAGGAAGCCGCCCTTGCGGCGCGCGGCCCGGACGCCGCCCTGCACCGCCGGGCAGACTTTACCCTGCAACCCGGCACCCAGCCGCTTGCGCACCGCCCTGTGGTGTGCGGACTGGGCCCGGCGGGGCTGTTTGCCGCCCTGCTGCTGGCACGGCAGGGCTACCGCCCCATCGTGCTGGAACGCGGCCCCGCGCTGGATGCCCGTGTGCAGGCGGTGGAGCACTTTTCTGCCACCGGTCAGCTGGACCCCAACGCCAACATCCAGTTCGGCGAGGGCGGCGCGGGCACTTTCTCGGATGGCAAGCTGACCACCCGCATCGGGGATGAACTGTGTGATTTTGTCACCGAGGTGTTTTTGCAGCACGGTGCCCCGGCAGAGATCGCGTGGAAGCAAAAGCCCCATGTGGGCACCGACCTGCTGCGCGGCGTCATCACCTCCATCCGCAAGGAGATCGAGTCTCTGGGCGGCGAGGTGCACTTCAACACCGCCCTTACCGGGCTGGAGCGCAAAAACGGCCGGCTTGTGGGCATCACTACTACAAATGGCAGCTTTGCCTGCGAGACACTGGTGTTTGCAGTGGGACACTCGGCACGGGATACCTTCAGTATGCTGATGGACAGCGGCCTTGTGCTGGAGTGCAAGCCTTTCAGCGTGGGTTTCCGCGCCGAGCACCTGCAAACCGAGATCGAAAAAAGCCTGTACCACGAAGCCGCCGGGCATCCGGCGCTGCCCCGGGGCGAATATCAGCTCTCCCAGCACGTTGGCGACCGGTGCGTGTACACCTTCTGTATGTGCCCCGGCGGTCAGGTGGTGGCTTCCGCCAGTGAGGAAGAGCGCGTTGTGACCAACGGCATGAGCTACCATGCCCGCAGCGGCAAAAACGCCAACGCGGCGGTGGTAGTCAGCGTAGGCGGGGCGAATTTTGCCAACGACCCCCGCCGCGCCATCGCTTTTCAGCGGGAGCTGGAAGCAAAGGCCTACGCCGCCGGTCGTGCCGCCGGGGCTTACGCCGCCCCGGCAGAGAACGTGCAAAGCTTTCTGGAAGGGCGCGGGCAGCTGCGCATCGGCAGCGTGCAGCCCACCTACGACCGCGGCGTGACTGCCGCAGACCTGGGCGCACTGCTGCCCGGGGAATTGGCGGACACCCTGCGGGCGGGTCTGCGCGCCTACGAGCGCAAGATCGCGGGCTACACCGCGCCGGACGCCATCCTGACCGGCCTTGAGACCCGCACCAGCAGCCCGGTGCGGCTCAAGCGGGAAGAAGATCTTGTGTGCACCCAGCTGGCAGGGCTTTACCCCTGCGGCGAGGGTGCGGGATATGCGGGCGGCATTATGAGCGCCGCCGTGGATGGCCTGCGGGTGGCACGCGCCATCATCAGCCGGTATGCACCGGCAGAAGGGTGAGAAAATTTTGATGTACGATCGTGAAAACGATAACCGAAATAACGAAGGCCGGCAGGTACAGCAGGAGCTGGAAGATCAGCTGCGCGCCTTTGGCGACACCATGACCGATGCCTTTGCCCACGGCTTTGAGGGTAAGGGTATGGACATCGGCGACCGGGCGTGGGATGTAGGCAAGGCAGCTGTTCATGCAGCCAACTACGGCATCGGGGAGGCCGCAAAGGCCTTCCGGCAGGGGCGCAGAGGTTATCCCTATGGGGACGCAAAGCAGCCCTTCCGCGAAGGTGCTGCGGATGCCGACCCCGCCGGGATGCCCGGCTGGTTCCAGCAGATATTTGCAAAACCGGAGCCTACCCCGGTGGAAAGTATCCGTATCAGCGCCAAAAAACGGTACAGCGCAGGCCGCACCCTGCTGGCGGTGGGCATCACCTTTGCGGTGATCTTCGGGCTGGGGACGCTGGGCTGCCTCATCGGGCTGGGCACTATTTCGCCGGCTGCTTTGGGTGACGTTGTAGTGTCGGCTACTGAGGGCGGCGGCATCCTGATGACGGGCACGGACTACGTTATGAACACCGCCTACAACGTGCTGGGCATCGTCAGCAGCGTGCTGGGCCTTGCCACGGCGGGCTTTGGCTGGATGACGGCCTGTGGTGCAGCCCGGATGAAGGCGGGCAGACAGATGGGCCAGTTTGCTGACTACGCCGACAGCGTGGACTACCATAAGGGCCTGCCTGTTTCGATGCTGGCCGACCTGACCCACCAGAAACCGAAAAAAGTGCACAAGCGGCTGCAAAAATACATCCGTAAAGGCTGGCTGAACGCATGGCTGGACGATGAGACTGAAACGCTCTACCTGACGGCAGAGGACTACCGCGCCGCCAAGGAGAAAGCCGCCACTGCCGCCGTGCCGCCGCAGCCGGAACAGCCAGAGAGCGGCGATACTCCGCTCAATCTCGATACCGCCCGCCGCTTTGCTGCCGTGCTGGAAAAAGAGCAGCAGCTCATGCAGGACGCGCAGGCACGGGAAGAACTGGCCGCCATGCACAAGACCACTACCGCCATCTGCGACTGGCTGGAAGCACACCCGGAAAGCCAGCCCAAGACCCGCCGTTTTGCGGAATATTATATCCCCACCACCCTCAAGCTGCTGCACACCTATAACGATGTGCAGGGGCAGCAGGGCGAAAACGCCGAGACCATCCGCCGGGATATCGCAGGCATCCTGCATACCTTGAATCAGGCGTATGAGAACCTGTACAATAATCTGCTTTCGGACGTAGCCATGGATATTTCTTCCGAGATCGCCGCTTTGCAGGGAATGCTGGCCAACGACGGCCTGACCGGGAGGGAATTTGAATGACCTACCGTGCTTGGGAACAAAAACCGCTGGATCGCACCGCTGTGCGGGAGCTGACCGCCGCCATTGCCGAACAGGCAGCGGCACAGCTGGAAGAGCAGGCCATGGACGAAGCGCCGTGGTCAGACGAAAAATATAAGGCCGTGCTGGCTGCCCAGCAGAAGGAAAATGCCCTGCTGGCGGGCATCCTTGCCGCCCGTGGCATTACCGACCCTGCCGAAGCGCTGACCTTGCTGGCAGGGGAGGAGGAGCTTTCCGACCCCGCCCTGCTGACCGACATGGACGCCGCTTGTCAGCGCATCTGGCAGGCCATTGACAACGGCGAAACCATCGCGGTTTTTGGCGATTACGATGTGGACGGTGTGACCGCCACCGCCCTGCTGTACCAGCATCTCAAGGGCATGGGTGCGACCGTCAAGTGTATGCTGCCCAGCCGCGAGGGGGACGGCTACGGCCTGTCCAAAAACGCCATCCAGTCCATGCACAACAAAGGCTGCACCCTCATTGTGACGGTGGATAACGGCATCTCTGCCGTGGAAGAGGCCGACTTTGCGGCTTCGCTGGGCATGGATTTGATCATCACTGACCACCATCTGCCGCCGGAGACTTTGCCCAAGGCTGTGGCGGTGGTGGATCCCCGCCGGGAGGACGACCACAGCCCCTTCAAGGGTCTGTGCGGCGCAGGCGTAGCCTTCAAGCTCTGCGCTGCGCTGGACGGCTGTCCGCCGGAGGAGATGCTGGATTACTGCGGCGACCTTGCCGCTGTGGGCACTGTGGCGGATGTGATGCCGCTGGTGGGGGAGAACCGCACCCTTGTCAAGGCCGGGTTGCGGCAGCTGCAACAGACCGACCGCCCCGGCTTTGGGGCACTTTTAGAGGAAGTCGGCCTTGCGGGCAAGCCCATCACCGCCGAGAATATCAGCTACGCCATCGCGCCCCGCATCAACGCGGCAGGCCGCATGGATAACGCCGTCACCGCTTTGCAGCTGGTGCTCTGCGAGGACCCGGACAGAGCCGAGGAGCTGGCGCACAGGCTCAACGAGATCAACGCCCACCGGCAGGAGACCGAGCAGCAGATCTTCAAAGCCGCTGAGGAATTGCTGGAACAGCAGCCCGAGCGTCTGGATGACCGCATCATGCTGCTGTGGGGACGGGACTGGCATCCCGGTGTCATTGGCATCGTAGCCTCCCGGCTGGTGGAGCGCACCGGCCGCCCGGTCATCGTGGTCACCATTGATGAACATGGCGAGGGCAAGGGCAGCGGACGCAGCGTGCAGGGCTTTAACCTGCACGCCTGCATCGGCTCCTGTGCCGACCTTCTGGTGCGCTACGGCGGCCACGCCATGGCGGCGGGACTTTCCGTCCGGGAAGAAAACCTGCCCGAACTGCGCCGCCGCCTGAACGACTGGGCTGCCCGGGAGTGCCCGGTGCTGCACACCCCGCCGCTTACCTGTGATGTGACCATCCATCTGGATCGTATCACGGTGGAATGCGTGCGGCATCTGGATCAGCTGGCACCCTACGGGGCGGAGAACCCCACCCCGGTGTTCCTGCTGCAAAGCGCCGTGGTGGACGGCGTATACCCGGTATCGGAGGGGCGGCACAGCCGCCTGCGGCTGCGGCAGGGCAATAGCTGCCTGTACGCCGTCTGGTTCGGGATGCCCGCCGAGCAGCTGCCCTACGCGCTGGGCGATGTGGTGGACGCAGCGCTGAACCTTTCGGTCTACGAGTCCGCCCGGGGCGCGCAGCTTTCCGGCCGCATCATCGACCTGCACCCGGCAGGGCTGGGCGCAGAGCTGGCACGGCAGGCTGCACTGGTGCAGGCACTGCGCCGGGGCACCCCCCTGACCGATGAACAAAAGAAACAGATCGCCCCCGCACGCACGGATATCATTGCCGTGTACCGGGAATTGCAGTCCCGCCGCTGGCACGCCGAGGATCTGCAGCCCCTGTGCGCAAAGCTGGGCGAGGAGCAGACCGGCAAAACGCTGGTGGCAGTTGCCGCCTTGGAACAGGTGGGGCTGATCACCGCAGCGGAAAAAGGCGGGGCAAAGTTCTGGGAGCTGGTGCCGACAGCAGGCAAAAAGAACCTTGGCGATGCCCCCATCCTGAAATGTCTGGAGGAACTATAAATGCCTGAGGGAAAGAAAAATACTGCCCCGGTCCCGGCTCCGGTACGGGACGAGGACGGCTACTCTGCCAAGACCCATCTGCACCAGCCGGTGCAGGAGACCGCCACCGTAGCTGCTACGGCGCTGCTGGCAGACGCACCGGAGGGGGCGCTGCCCTCTGAGGTGCGCCCGGAGATCGTAACATGGGAAAAGCTGTGCGAGGCCATTCAGGCCAGCGGCAAGGCTTACAATATGGAGATGATCCAAAAGGCCTACGAGCTGGCCAATAACGCCCATAACGGCGTGTGCCGCCGCAGCGGCGAGCCCTATATCTGCCACCCGCTGGCAGTCGCCCGGCTGGTGCTGGATCTGGGCATGGACTCCGAGAGCATTGCCGCCGCCCTGCTGCATGACGTAGTGGAGGATACCCCCACCACGCTGGACGACCTGAAAGCCGCCTTTGGCGAGGAAGTGGCGCTGCTGGTGGACGGCGTGACCAAGCTGACCAAGATCCAGTTCTCCAATATTGAAGAATTGCAGGCCGAGAACCTGCGCAAGATGCTGCTGGCTATGAGCCGGGACGTGCGTGTGATGATCATCAAGCTGTGCGACCGGCTGCACAATATGCGCACCGGCGATGCATGGCCGGAGCAGAAGCGCCGCGATAAGGCTCGCGAAACCATGGAGGTGTACGCCCCCATCGCCAACCGCCTTGGCATTTTGAACGTCAAGGAGGAGCTGGAGGACCGCAGCCTGCATTATCTGGACCCTGTGGGCTATTCCGAGATCAGCCGGATGCTCAGCGAGCGCTCCGGCGAGGAGTTTTTGATCAAGGTGTCCGGCGTCATCGAGCGCCGTCTGGTGGAAAGCGGCATCGAGGGCGCCACCATCAAGCGCCGGGTCAAGAGCATCTACGGCATCTACCGCAAGACCATCATGCAGAACAAGTCCTTTGACGAGATCTACGATATCTACGCGGTACGAGTCATTCTGGATTCTCTGGCTGAGTGCTACAGCACCCTTGGTCTCATCCACGATATGTACCACCCGCTGCCCAACCGCTTTAAAGATTATATCTCCACCCCCAAGCCCAACGGCTACCAGAGCCTGCACACTACCGTCATCGGGCACGAGGGCATCCCCTTTGAGGTGCAGATCCGCACCCGCAAAATGGACGAGCAGGCCGAGTACGGCGTTGCCGCCCACTGGAAGTACAAGGAAGGCCGCGAAGGCCACGATAAGCTGGACGACCGTCTGGCATGGGTCAGCCAGCTGCTGGAGAACCAGCGCCTGAGCGAGGATTCCGGCAATCTGCTCCATGACCTGAAGAGCGACCTTCTGCCGGAGGAGGTGTTCGCCTTTACCCCCAAGGGCGATGTCATCAACCTGCCCACCGGCGCTACCTGCATCGACTTTGCCTACGCCATCCATTCGGCGGTGGGCAACCGCATGGTGGGCTGCAAGGTGAACAACCGCATGGTGCCCATCGACCATGTGGTGGCTACCGGCGAGATCATTGAGGTGCTGCTGGGCCCGGCAGATAAAGGCCCCAGCCGCGACTGGCTCAAGATCGTGCGCACCAGCGAAGCCAAGAGCAAGATCCGCAACTGGTTCAAGAAGATGCGCCGGGAAGAGAATATCCAGCAGGGACGGGACGCCTTGTCCAAGGAACTGCGCAGGGAGATGATCCTCATCCCGGACGACCAGCTGGATGCCTTTATCGACGGCTGCTCCCGCCGGATGCGCCAGAACAACGCCGAGGAGCTGTACGCCGCCATCGGCTACGGCGGCATGACCATTGCCAACTGCCTGCCCAAGCTCAAGGAAGAGTGGCAGAAGCTCAAGGCAGCCGAAGCCGAGGAGAATAAGTCGGTGGAGGATCTGCCCAAGGTAGACCTGAGCCGCGTGCACGCCACCGACGGCGTGGTGGTGGAGGGCTTTGATAACACCCCCATCAAGTTTGCCAAGTGCTGCAGCCCGCTGCCCGGCGACCCCATCGTGGGCTTTATCACCCGTGGCTTTGGTGTTTCCATCCACAAGCAGACCTGTGCCAACGCCGTTGCCAGCATGAAGGATCCATCCAACGCCCCCCGCTGGGTCAAGGCCTACTGGGCAGACAGCGTCAAGGACAGCTACAAGGCCGGGCTGGAGATCATTGCCCTGAACCGCAACGAACTGCTGCAGGACGTGCTCAGCGCACTGGCGGATATCCGGGTGCCCATCTATGCCATGAACGCCCGTCAGGTAGAAAACAACTGCGCCGTGGTCAGCCTGACCATCGGCATCAACAATACCGAGCACCTCAACCGTGTGGTGGCGCGCCTTTCCAAGGTGCGGGACGTGCTCAAGGTGACAAGGAGTTAACGCAATGCGAGCAGTCATTCAGGCCGTATCCTCCGCCAGTGTGCGGGTGGAAGGCGGCGAGCCCCGCGCCATCGGGCCGGGCATCATGATCCTGCTGGGGGTCAGGGACACCGACACGCTGGACATCGTGCCCAAACTTGCCGATAAATGCGCGGGTCTGCGCATTTTCCCGGATGCCGAGGGCAAGCTGAACCTGAGCGCCCGGGATCTGGGCTATTCCGCGCTGGTGGTCAGCCAGTTCACCCTTTACGGCGATACCAGAAAGGGCTACCGTCCCAGCTTTATCAAGGCTGCAAAGCCGCCGCTCTCGGTGGATGCCTACGAGCTGTTCCTTGCCGAGATGGCGAAGCACGGCCTGAAGGACGTGCAGCACGGCGAGTTCGGTGCCCATATGCAGGTGTCGCTGGTGAACGAAGGCCCCTGCACCATCATCATTGATACCGACGAGTGGAAAAAGAAGGAGTAACCATGCAAGGTTTTCACATTCCTGCGGCACCGCCGCTGTATACCAACACCTTTCTGCTCATCTCCGATGCAGGCCATGCCGTGGTCATCGACCCGGCGGCAGAGGTGCACAGCTACGACGAAATTTTAAAGCAGCACAACGCCACCCTTACCACCATCCTGTGCACCCACGGCCACTACGACCATGTGGGCAGCGCCGCCGCCCTGAAAGCAGAGTGGAACGCCGCCCTCTACTGTGAAAAAGCAGACCTTGCCGGAGACAGGATGTACCCGCTTTCCGCTGCGGACTGCGGCTACACGGAAGGGGAGCAGATCGCGGTGGACGAGCTGCGCTTTACCGCGTGGCACACCCCCGGCCACACCCCCGGCAGCGTGGTGCTGCTGTGCGGCGAGCATCTGTTCTGCGGTGATACGCTGTTTGCGGGCAGCATCGGCCGCACCGACCTTGAGGGCGGCAGCAGCGCACAGATGGCAGACAGCCTGCGCAAGCTGGCACAGCTGCCCATCCCCCGCGAAACACAGGTGCTGCCCGGCCACGGCGAGTTTTCCACCTTTGGCGCGGAGCTGGACGACAACTACTATATCCGCAGCGCCCTGCGCGGCGGCAACGACATTTTTTAAAGAGAGAACGACATGAAGATCTATATCACTGGGCTGCCCTCCGGGTACGAGGTGGAACACCTTGCCCGCCTGTTTTACCCCATGGCACCCCTGACCCTGACCCCGCCGGAGCCTGCCGAGGACTGTCTGTGGGCTGAAAAGACCGATACCGGTCTGCGGGTGCTGGTGCGGCAGGGAGAAAAGAGCAAAACGCTGGAAGCCCCGCTGCCGCTGCCGGTGGAGCAGGGCGGCGAAACGCCGGAGTTTGCCCTTGCCAGCCTGACCTATGACCTGCTGCGCCAGTGGACGGGCATCCGCCCGCCTTGGGGCAAGATGACCGGTGTGCGCCCGGTGCGGCTTATCCACGACAAGCGCGCCGCCGGGTGGAGCGCAGAACAGATCGACCGCTTCTTTTTGCAGCGGTTCGATTGCTCGGAGCAAAAATACGAAATGGCGAAGGAAATTGCCGACCTGCAGGAGCCGATCCTGCGGCTGGGCAACGCCCCCAAGACCTACAGCCTGTATATCGGCATCCCGTTCTGCCCCTCCCGGTGCAGCTATTGCAGCTTTGTCAGCTGCAATCTGGACCGCGACCGCAAGCTGGTGCAGCCCTATGTGGACTGCCTGTGCAAAGAGGTTGCAGAGATCCGGGTGCAGGCCGAGCGTGCCGGGCTGACCTTGTGCAGCATCTACATCGGCGGCGGCACGCCCACCAGCCTTTCTGCCGCCCAGCTGCGGCAGCTCATGGGCACCGTGCGGGAGAATTTTGACCTGACCAAGGTCGTAGAATATACTGTGGAAGCCGGCCGCCCGGACTGCACCGACGCCGAAAAGCTGGCGGTCATCAAGGAATACGGCGCTACCCGCATCTCCATCAACCCCCAGACCTTCTCGGACGCGGTGCTGGCAAACATCGGCCGTAAGCACTCGGCACAGGATATTCTGGATTGCTACGCCGATGCCCGCCGCGCCGGGCACGAGGACATCAACATGGACCTCATCGCCGGTCTGCCCGGGGATACGGTGGAGGGCTTTGAGCACAGCCTGCGGCAGGCGATTGCCCTGCAGCCGGAGAACATCACCGTCCACACCCTTACCCTCAAGCGGGCGTCCCGCATCGTCATCGAGGATCAGAAGGAGAACGACTACGCGGACGTAGCCGCCATGCTGGAAAAATGCCATCTGCTGGCAGAAGCGGGCTACCGCCCCTATTACCTCTACCGGCAGAAGAATACGCTGCAGAATCTGGAAAACGTGGGCTGGTGCAAGCCGGGTCACGAAGGTTACTATAATATCTATATCATGGAGGAAGTCCAGACCATCCTCTCGGCGGGTGCAGGCGGCAGCACCAAACTGGTGGCCGATGGGGGCAAACGGATGCAGCGCATCTTCAATTTTAAGTATCCGAACGAGTATATCCAGCGCTTTGCGGAGGTACTGGACCGGAAAAAAGGAGTGGCTGAGTTTTATGATCACGATCTGGGTACCGAAACGACTGGTTGAAGTAGACCTCTATAACGTAGCAGCCCGCAGCCCGCAGGCGCTGGCACAGCTGAGCGAGAACAGCTACGCCCGGCGGGTGCAGTATGCCGCCCAGAAGGTGCGCGGCTCCGGGGCAAAGATCGTTATGCTGACCGGCCCTTCGGCCAGCGGCAAGACCACCAGCGCCCACTGTCTGGCAAAGGCGCTGGTGCAGCAGGGTACCCCGGCACAGGTGGTCAGTCTGGACAACTTTTTTAAAGGTGCTGCCTACTACCCCAAAATGCCGGACGGCACGCTGGACTACGAAAACCTTGAAACGCTGGATCTGCCCCTCATCAAGCAGTGCCTGCGCCAGCTCAGCGAGACCGGCAAGACCGAGCTGCCTATCTACGATTTTGCCACCGAGCAGCGCTCTGCCGAGGTGGAGCCCATCGACCTGCAGGGCGGTGTGTGCATCGTGGAGGGCATCCATGCCCTGAACCCGGAGCTGACTGGGCTTGTGCCGGACGACCAGATCTACCGCATCTACGCCGGTCTGCGGGAGGAATACTGCATCGACGGGCGCCGGGTCATCAATACGCAGGATATCCGCCTGTGCCGCCGCACCCTGCGGGACGCCGCAGCCCGCGGCCGCAGCCCCGCCAAGACCCTTTCCATGTGGGACAGGGTGCTGGACGGCGAAACGCGGTATATCAAGGGCTTCAAGACCACCGCAGACTTTTTGCTGGACACCTCCTTTACCTACGAGCTGGGACTGATCTCCCGGCTGCTGGGCGAGGTGCGCCGTCAGTTCACGCTGGAAGGCCACAACGCCGAGCTATGGGACGAGACCGCCCGCCGCTTTGAGCAGGTAGACCCGCTGCCGCTGGAGCTGCTGCCCGCCGACAGTATGCTGCGCGAGTTCTACGGCAGCCGCACCTAACCGGTGAAAAATGCGTAAAATTTGTTTCCAAACCAGCACCAAACTGTAAAAATTGCGGTGCATTCGTTGCAATTGCCATAACGCTGCGCTATAATGAGGATACGACTCCGGTATGGCGCAGGATGCGCCGCCATCTGCAGAGAATATACTGCCAGAATAAGAGAGGTGTCTATTATGGATTTTAACAAGATCAAAGCAATGGGTTTGGAATATGCCGAAAAGGGCAAGAACGCCGCCATGGATCTGGCTGAAAAGGGCAAGACGCAGGCGCTGCTGGTCAACGAACAGGGCAAGCTGCTCAAGGCACAGCGTCAGCTGGGCGCACTGGTGTACAGCCTTGCCAAGGGCAAGGAAGAAAACCAGCCGCTGGTGGATAAATACATCGAGATGATCGATACCATCGAGCAGGAGATCACCCGCCTGAAGGCTACCCTGACCCCGGCAGAAGCCGCCGAGGTGGACTACGAAGCCCCCGTGGAGGAGGAAGAAGCTGCCCCGGAACAGCCCGCCCAGCCTGCCCGCAAGACCTGCCCGCAGTGCGGCGCGCCCGTCTCGGACGATGCGCTGTTCTGCAATAAGTGCGGCGCACAGCTGTAAGCTGAAAACAGGAAAAAACTGCAACAGGGCGGTATCCCCCGCAGGATGCCGTCCTGTTTTTGTGAAAAGCGCAGAAAACCATGAAAAATGCTGGAAAATTGCGGTTTTTTGCTTGAAAAACCGCAGCAGCTGCGGTACAATTTACAGTATCTTTTCAAAAGGAGATGGAACGTGTGCTGGACTGGACCCCACAGCCGCCCTATACAGCGGAGCAGCTGCTGCAGGTGATCCGCATCCTGCGGGACCCGGAAAACGGCTGTCCGTGGGATAAGGTGCAGACCCATGCTTCCATCCGCAAAAATTTTCTGGAAGAGACCTGCGAAGCGCTGGAAGCCATTGATGCAGACGACGCCGTGCTGCTCCGGGAGGAGCTGGGAGACGTGCTGATGCAGGTGGTGTTCCACGCCGCCATAGAGGAAGAGCGGGGACGCTTTACCTTTGAGGATGTGTGCGGCAATGTCTGCGAAAAGCTGGTGTTCCGGCACCCCAACATCTTTGCATCCTCCGCAGCGGAAAACGCCGGTATAAATGGCTGGGATGCGCTCAAAAATAAGGAAAAGGGGCGCACCACCCTTGCCGACGAGCTGGCCACCGTGCCCGCTACGCTGCCCGCGCTCATGCGGGCGCAAAAGCTGCAAAAGCGTGCCGCCGGGCATGGCCTTGGGCAGCAGGATGCAGCCGCAGCACAGCACCGGCTGGAAGCCGCCGTGCAGGACTTTGCCACGGCAGACGCCGCCGCAAAGCAGGAAGCCGCAGGCCGGCTGCTGTTTGCAGCGGTAAACGCCGCCCGGCTTGCGGGAGTGGATGCAGAGGAAGCGCTGACTTTTGCATCCAAGCGCTTTGCACAGCAGTGTCTGGAACAGGAACAACGCGGTACTCAGGTCGAATGACCTGCTCCGATAGAACGAGAGAATTCAAGACAAAATCAGATGGAGGCAAATAATATGACCAAGACCGACTTGATCGCACAGGTTGCGGCAAACACCGAAATGAGCAAGAAGAGCGCTGAGCAGGCTGTCAACGCCGTTTTTGAAGCACTGGGCAAGGCAATGACCGAGGGCGAAAAGATCAGCATCTCCGGCTTCGGCACCTTTGAGGTGCGCGAGCGCGCCGAGCGTCAGGGCATCAACCCCCGTACCCGCGAGCCCATCACCATCGCTGCTTCCCGCAGCATCGTGTTCAAGCCCGGCAAGTCCCTGAAGGACACCCTGTAATCGGTTCTGTCACGCCGCCGCTGCCTGCACAAGGTGCGGCGGCTTTTTTGCTGAAAAGAAAGGAATAACGCCAATGCGTCTGGATAAATATCTCAAGGTCTCCCGCCTCATCAAGCGCCGCACCGTGGCAAACGAGGTGGCGGATGCAGGCCGCATCCTCATCAACGGCAAGGTGGCCAAGGCCAGTCAGGCCGTCAACGCCGGGGACATCATCGAGGTCACCTTCGGCAACCGTCCCATCAAGGTGCGGGTGCTCTCGGATGAAGAGCCCCGCACCAAGGACGTTGCCCGCGAGATGTACGAGGTGATCGCGGAATAACCGCCCGCCCTGCCCGCATACAATGCTGGCAGAGGGGGACTGCCTATGGAAAAAGCTGCCGCAAAGCCGCCGCTGCCCCATGACCTGATCTTAGAAAGCCGCAGCAGGCTGACTGTTACCGGGGTGCAGCGGGTGCTGCATTGCAGCGCCGAAAGCGCCGCGCTGGAGACCGGCAAGGGCATTCTGCACCTGTCCGGTGCGCAGATCAGTATGCAGACACTGGACTTGGAAGCCGGGGAAGCAAAGCTGACCGGGCGGTTCGATGGGCTGGAGTATACCGCCGCCCGCGCAGCCGGGGGCTTCTGGCACCGGCTGCTGCGCTGATGGTGCAGGTGCTGCTGCCCGCCCGGCTTTTGCAGGAAGCTGCCGCCTGTGCCGTGCTGGGCGCTGCCCTTGGCGCGGCGCGGGCGTTTTTGCCGGTGCGGGGCAGGGCGGCTTTTGCGCCGGACGTGCTGCTTTCCGGTGCGGTGCTGCTGGCGTGCCAGAGCTACGCCGCCGGGTACAGCGCCGCCGGGGGGCTGCGGTGGTACATGGCGGCGGCAGCCTTTGCCGCTGCCCTTTGCGCTGCCGGGGTGCTGGGCGTCCCGCTGCGGGCGCTGGGGCGGGGGATCGGGGCTGTTTTGCGCCGTTTTGCGGTGCAGCCTGTGCGCCGCCGCCGCGCTGCGGCGAAAACTGCCCGCAAATTACGCCGGAACGCGGAAAGAACCGCAAAAAAATCCAAAAAGAACTTGCCAAACCAGCGGGCATTGTTGTATAATTCAAACGTATCAAAGTAAGAGAACAGACGCGGAAGGTCTGCTGTTCAGACAGGAGCGTAAGGCAATGACGAATACGGGACGCAAAAAGCGCAGAAAGAATGCAGTGGTCACCATGGCGTTCCGCCTGTTTTTCGTGCTGCTTTTGCTGAGTATGCTGGCGGCTTATATCTCCAATCAGGTCACCATCAGCTCCAAGCGGGCAGAACTGGAAACACTGAACGAACAGGTGGCGCAGCAACAGACGGAAAATCAGGAACTGCAGCGCGTACTGAGCGGCGATGCCGACCAGATCACTGAATGGGTCGCACGCGACTCTTACAACTACGCCGCACCCAACGAGCGCATCTTTGTGGATGTGACCGGCAACTGACCGCGCGGCAGGTCAAGAGTTTTGGAAAACAAGGAGTATTGAGTTTTGGCAATTGAGGTAGGGAACGTATTCGAAGGCCGCGTGACCGGTGTAAAGCCCTTTGGCGCATTTGTAGCGCTGCCGGAGGGGCGTGTCGGCATGGTCCACATTTCCGAGGTATCCAACGAGTTCGTGCAGGATATCAACACTGTGCTGCACGATGGCGATGAAGTTAAGGTGCAGGTCATCAACATTGCACCGGACGGCAAGATCGCGCTGTCCATCAAGCGGCTGCTGCCCCCGGCGCCGCGTCAGCCCCGGGAAGGCCGCCCCGCAGGCCCCCGTCCGGGCGGTTTCCGCAATGGGCAGGAGGGCGGACGCTCCGGCGGTCGCGGTGCAGGCCGTGCCCCCCGTGAAGGCGGCAGAGGCCCTGCCCGGGAGGCGGCTCCCCGCGTGTGGCAGCCCAAGACACCCGTCCGCTCCGACAACCTGAGCTTTGAGGACATGATGAGCCGCTTCAAGAGCCAGAGCGAGGAGAAAATGGCGGATCTCGACCACGAGACCAACAACCGCCGGGGCGGCGGTTATGCCCCCCGCAGCCGCCGCGGCCGCTGAGCCATCGCATCGGCTGGGATCACAAGGAACACAGGCAGGCCTGTCCCCGGTCGGACAGGTCTGTTTTTTCGGGACTGAACAGAAAGGAACTACCATGCCCGCAAAATTTGAACTGATCGCGCCCTGCTTTTTCGGGTGCGAATCCACCGCTAAATTTGAGCTGACCCGCATCGGCGCAGAGAACATCCGGGTGGAGGATGGCCGTCTGAGCTTCTGCGGCGGGGCAGAGATGATCGCTGCCGCAAACCTCAACCTGCGCACCGTGGAGCGCGTGATGCTGCTGCTGGCACGCTACAAGGCCGCCACCTTCGACGAGCTGTTCGACGGCGTGTATTCCATCCCGTGGGAGGAGTTTCTGCCTGCGGATGCCGCCTTCCCGGTCACCGGCTCTTCCCTGAACAGCCAGCTGACCAGCATCCCCGCCTGCCAGAGCGTCATCAAAAAGGCGGTGGTCAAGCGCCTGATGAAGGGTCACCGCACCACCGTGCTGCCCGAGAGCGGCGTGGAGTACAAGGTGCGCTTTATGCTGCGCAAAAATGTGTGCGAGATCATGCTGGACACCACCGGCGAGGGCTTGCACAAGCGCGGCTACCGCCGCAACGCCATGGAAGCCCCTCTGCGCGAGACGCTGGCGGCGACCATCGCCGACCTTGGCCGTGTGCGCCGCGACAGCCTGGTGGAGGACCCCTTCTGCGGCAGCGGCACCCTGCTGATCGAAGCCGCGCAGAAGGCCATGAACATTGCCCCGGGTCTGAAACGCCGCTTTGCCGCCGAGCGCTACAGCTTTGTGCCCGCTGCCCTGTGGGCAGAGCAGCGCCAGAAGGCACTGGCAGAGTCCAAGCTGGATGTGGGCTTTGAAGCTTACGGCTACGATATCGACCCCGCCGCTGTGGCACAGGCCAACGCCAACGCCAAGCTGGCGGGTGTGGAGAACCGCTGCCACTTTGAGGTGACGGATGTTGCCACCTTTGCCGCAAAGCCGGAGGCCATCGTGCTGACGAACCCTCCCTACGGCGAGCGTCTGGGCACCATTGAGGGCGCTGCCAAGCTGGCGCGCACGCTGGGACAGCAGATGGAAGCCAGCCCCTGCGCCGGGCTGTACGCCATTACCGCCGATATGGACTTTGAACTGCACTACGGCAAGCGCGCCAACAAGCGCCGTAAGATGTACAACGGCATGATCCCCTGCCAGCTGTATATGTACTATAACGCCCCCAAGACCGAAAAGATGGCAAAGCCCATGCCCAAATCCGGCTTTGACGGCAAGCGCACCCATTTTGAAAAGAAGTAAGGTCATTTGACTGCCCGCCCGGCAGACATTGCACTGAAAAAGTGTGTCTTTTTCCGGGAAAATCCGGCACAAACACCCGCAGATCATCTTTTGCTGAAAAGAGACGGTCTGCGGGTATTTTTAATAGAAAAATAGATTTCACAAAATTCGGCATAATGACAAATTACGGCAGTTTTTGCATCCGGCAGTTGCGTTGCCGAACAAAAAGGATTATACTAACCTTATTGACCGCAGGATACAAAAACTGTACAGAAAGGATGGCTGGCTTATATGAAGGGACGGATGCGGCCCTATCTGCCGGAACTGACGATCCGGGATTACAACACCTATATGCGTTATCTCCGCGGGGTGCGGCGGCAGATGTATAAGTCCTACGGCTTCTACGCCTGCCATCTGCTGCGCACCAACGGGGTGCTGTTTGCCATCCTGTCCGACAGTCTGGCGGGGCGTATGCCCACCTGCAAACGGCAGCGGATGCCCGGCACGCCGTTCCGGCGCAGCATGATGTGCCAGACGCTGGGCATCCGGCAGGCGGCGCAGACGGAGATCCTGATGGGCTGGCATAATCTGCAGGACCGCAAGTACAGCGAGCTGCGCCCGGTCAAGCGTTTGCGCCGCGCAGCGGACAAGCTGCTGCTGCGCCGCGCCTACGAGAAAGCGCGGCAGGAGAACCCGGCACTGGAGCGGCTGTTTGCGCAGGAGCGGGAGCAGGCGGTGGTGCAGATGAACCTGAGCGCCAAAAACTACGCCCTTGCGGCTGAACCTATGAGCAACGTCTACGGCGCTTTGTACTCCACGCTGGCTACGGATGACCCCAACCAGCGCAAGAGTATGCGGTATATCGGCAGCTGCATCGGCCGCATCTTCTATCTGCTGGATAAGGCCGAGCGCTTTGAAGCCGACCGCCGCAACGGCCAGTACAACGTGTTCGTGGTCAACGAGCTCAACGGGCAGGCTGCTGCCATAGAGAACGCCCGGCGGCAGGCACTGGCTGCGGTCAACGACCTGATGCGGGCGTACAAGATGCTGGATCTCAAGCTGAATGACACCCTGCTGAACAATATCATGATCTTAGGTCTGCAACACGCGGTCTACCCGCTGGAGCAGGATGTAGATACCGAAAAGTGGGAGATCCCATGAAGAAGCGAAGAAGCAAAAGCTGGGCCATGGCGTACTGCGGCATGGCAGCGGCACTGTGCGTGGCACTGATGCTGCTGGGCACCATCATCCCTATTGCCATGTTCATTGCACCGGCGGTGGCAAGCTTTCTCATTGCAACGGTGTGCATGGAGTGCGGCATCACCATGGCGTGGACGGCGTACGCCGCCGTCAGCCTGCTGGGGCTGCTCTTTGTGCCGGATAAGGAGATCGCCCTGATCTTCACCGTGCTGCTGGGCTATTACCCGCTTGTCAAGCCCAAATTTGACCGCATCCGCCCCCGGGCATTGCAGCTGGTGTGCAAGCTACTGCTGTGCAACGGGGCGGTGCTGGCGATGTACGGCCTGCTGCTGGTGCTGGTGCCGGCGGGCAGCATTTCGCAGGAGCTGCGCACCACCGCACTGGCAATGACTCTGCTCACACTGGGTATGGGCAACGTGGCGTTTGCCCTTTACGACCGCGCCCTGTGCAATCTGCTGCTGCTGTACAAGCTGAAGTGGCAGCCCAAACTGCATAAAATGCTGGGGATGCACTGAGCCCCAAACAACTTTGAAAGAAGGAATGTGTACCGCAAGCTGACGCAAAGCGCCGGGCCACACGGGTGACAGCCGTGAGGGTGACGAGGAGAGGGATCATCGAAAGATTCGGCGGATGTTTCTCCGGCTGAGGGCTATACCAGCCGCAGAACAGGGCAAAAACCGGCAGCAATACCGGAACAGAACCCTGCAAAGAAAGCCATACAAGAACATAGACTTTGATAGAGGAAACTGACTGTGCAGCAGCGCATTTCGGCGCGCCGCAGTCGGTCTGGAGGTATTTTGTATGTGTGGCATTGTAGGTTATGTCGGGATGCGCAGCGCCCAGCAGGTGCTGCTGGACGGTTTGGAAAAGCTGGAGTACCGCGGGTACGATTCTGCCGGTGTGGCGCTTACCCAGCGGGACGGCATCCGCGTGGTCAAAAGCAAGGGGCGGCTCTCCACCCTGCGCAGCAAACTGGAAGAGCTGGCGCTGCCCCAGAGCGGCTGCGGCATCGGTCATACCCGCTGGGCGACCCACGGCGAGCCCAGCGATGTGAACAGCCACCCGCACTCCACGCCCCGGGTCAGCATCGTGCACAACGGCATTATTGAAAACTACGGCGCTTTGAAGGAGCGCCTGATCGCCAAAGGCTACACCTTTACCAGCGAGACCGACACCGAGGTGCTGGTAAAGCTCATCGACAGCTGCTATCAGGGCGAGCCGCTGCAGGCTTTGCAGGCTGCGCTTGCCAAGGTGCGGGGCAGCTACGCGCTGGCGGTGCTGTTCAAGGACTACCCGGACACCATCTTTGCGGTCAAGCGGGAAAGCCCGCTCATCGTGGGCTGGGGCGAGGGCGAAAACTTTGTGGCATCGGATATCCCGGCGCTGCTCAAGTACACCCGCAGCTACAGCGTGCTGGAAGAAGGGGACATGGCGGTGTGCACGGCACAGGGCATCCGCTTCTATAACGAGTTCGGCGAGGCGGTGGAGCGCGAAAAGCTGACCGCAGACTGGGACATGGAAGCAGCCGAAAAGGGCGGCTACCCCCACTTTATGCTCAAGGAGATCAACGAGGAGCCCGCCGCCATCACGGCAACGGTCAGCCCCCGGGTGGAGAACAGTCTGCCGGAGCTGCGCATCCCGGAACTGACGGACGAAAAGCTGCGCAGCATCGGCACAGTGCATCTGGTGGGCTGCGGCACAGCCATGCACGCCGGTATGGTGGGCAAGACCGCCATCGAAGCGCTGGCGCGGGTGCCTGCAGAGGTGGATATCGCCAGCGAGTTCCGCTACCGCGACCCCATCCTGAAGCCGGAGGATCTGGTCATCATCATCAGCCAGTCCGGCGAGACCAGCGATACGCTTGCCGCCCTCAAGCTGGCTAAGAGCCGGGGCGTGCCGGTGCTTGCCATCGTGAACGTGGTGGGCAGCAGCATCGCCCGGGCGGCGGATTACGTCATGTACACCTACGCCGGGCCCGAGATCGCGGTGGCGTCCACCAAGGCCTATATGGTGCAGCTGTGCGTGCTGTACCTGTTTGCCCTGCGCCTGGCCTACGCGCGCGGGCAGCTGACCGAGGAAAAGACCAAATACTACACCGCCCAGCTGCTGCACGCATCCGAGGTCATCAAGCCCCGCCTTGCGGACTGCGAGCAGATCAAGTACCTTGCCAGCCGCTATGTGAACACCCAGAGCTGCTTTTTCATCGGGCGTGGGTTCGACTACGCCCTTTCGCTGGAGGGCAGCCTGAAGCTGAAGGAAATCAGCTATGTGCACTCGGATGCCTACGCCGCAGGCGAGCTGAAGCACGGCACCATCAGCCTGATCACGGACGGCGTGCCGGTCATCGCACTGGCGACCCAGAAAAACGTCTACGAAAAGACCATCTCCAACGCCAAGGAGACCCGCAGCCGCGGCGCACGGGTGCTGCTGTTCACCACCAAGGACGCGGAAGTGCCGGAGGGCGTTGCCACCGAGGTCATCCGCTTGGACGAGTACGACGACATCCTGATGCCGCTGCAGCTCATCGTGCCCTTGCAGCTGTTCGCCTACTACATGGCGGTGCTGCGCGGCTGCGACGTGGATAAGCCCCGCAACCTTGCCAAGAGCGTAACGGTGGAGTAACAGGGAAGAATAGAACACAAAACCGCCCGCTGCACGAAATGGTGTGCAGCGGGCGGCTTGCTATATGCGGGAAGAACAGGGGCGCTTACCAGAACCAGTAGCGCTTCTTGAACGCGATGTAGACCACGGCGATCAGGATCACAACCACGCCGCCGGCGATGAAGAAGGACCAGTTGATATTGCCGAACCGCAGGTTCTGGTTGGTCAGCAGGTAGCGGCCGGCAGTGTCGGCGGTGATCACGCCGTCCTTGTAGCTGTTCAGGTACTGCCACTTGTTGCTGATGGTGTTGTACAGGTACAGGCGGGAGTAGGTGCTCACATCCAGCTCCAGCTGCACCGCGCAGGGAAGGGCACGGCCATTGTCCAGCTCAAACTCCAGCCCCTCTTCACTCTCGGTAAAGGTGATGGCGGTGTCGATCTCGCTGATGGTGCTCTTTACGTTTTTGCCGGAAACGTTCATGGTGTAGCCGTCGCCCACCACGCACAGGGTCTTGCCGGTGGTGCGCAGGGCGTTCAGAATCTCGCCGGTCACGATGGGCACCTCAGACTGGTTGAACACCACCTGATCCTCCGTGCTGTCCTGAATGGTCTGCACCACAGGGTCCAGCGGGATGGAGGCGTTGTCGTCCGGGGTATTGGTGCCGGCATTGCTGTTATCGCTGCCGGAGGAAGCATCTGCCGAGCGGTTCACGATGACCGTGACCATGGCAGTGGCCTTGCCGTTGGAAATGGTAATGGAGGTAGAGCCGGTGCCCACCGCCGTGACCACGCCCGAAGGGCTGACCGTGGCAATGCTGCTGTTGCCGGACTTGAAGGTGAAGGACTGGGATGCACTGGCAGGGGTGGCTTTAGCCGTGATGGTGCGGGTGGCACCGGGCTTGAGCACGATGTAGTTGGTGCTGGGGGTGATCACCTGCCCGCTGTTGCTGGACGTAGTGCCGCTTGTGCCGGTGGAGTCTGTGGGCAGGGCAAGCACCGTAACGGTGGTGGTGGCCACCACCGAACCGCAGGCAGCGGTAATGGTGGCAGTGCCGGGCGCTACGCCGGTCACGCGGCCAAAGCTGTTCACCGTGGCGATCTTCTCGTTAGAGGAGGTCAGGGTGACGGTGGCGTAGTTGGAAGCGGAACTGGGGCGCACCTGCAGCGAAGCCGACACCGAGTTGCCCACATAGATGGTGTTGGAGGAGAGGGAAAGGTCCATCTCGGTCACGATCATGGAGGAGTCCATGGAGACCACGATGGTGTAGGCGCAGATCTGGTTGCCGGCGGCTGCGGTAATGGTGGCAGTGCCAACGCCCACAGCCTGTACCACGCCGCTGCTGCTTACGGTCAGCACGCTGCTGTCATCGGTCAAAAAGACCACAGAGTCGGTGCTGTAACTGGGCTTGACCACGGGGGACAGCTGCTGGGAAGCGCCCAGCAGCATATTGGCAGAGTAGCTGCCGGTGGAAATGCTCTCGGCAGGGACATCCTTGGACCAGGGCAGTGAAACGCCGTTCTGCGCTTCAACAGGCAGGCCGGCGGCGGCAGCGCTCAGGGCGGTGCCGCATACCAGCACACCCAGCATCAGCACACAGGCGGCCAGTTTCTTTGCGGTTCGAATCATGTTGTTTGTACCTCTTTGGGGTGGTGTAAAAGGGGGGGCATCCTGCCGTGCTGTGCAGTCCGCTTTTAGCGGAACAGCACGCCCAGTGCCTCCATGGCATACTCAAAATAGGTGACCTGATCGTATTCCACGCGGGCGGTCACGCTCATACCGTTGGCAAGATCCACCTTGTCGCCGCTGCGGCTCACCACATAGGTGGCATCGGGCTTGATGGTCATCTTGTAGTAGGAGGTGCTGCTGCTGGAGGTCACATCACTGTCAATGGAGGTGACGGTGCCGGTCAGCGTGCCGTAGGAATACTCCGACAGGCCGGTGATGGCGATCTTGCAGGGGTCGCCTACGTGCAGCAGGGGACGGTCGTTCACCGACACCATAGCCACGATCTCCAGATCGTCGTTCTCGCTGGCAATAGTAGCCATTGCAGAGCCGGCGCTCAGCACCATGCCCTCCTTGTAGGGGGTGTCCATGTGGATCACGCCGGAGGTGGGCGCATAGATGAAGTAATCGTTGGCGCCGGTGTTCAAAGAATCCATCTGCGCCTGCAGGTTGTCCACATTGACCTGTGCGCTGTTGATGCTCTGGGAGATGGACTGCATGGTGGAGTAGTATAGGGACTCCAGCTCACTCTGGTTCTGCTCCATCAAAGCCTTGATCTGGGTGTCGGAGTAGCCGGCAGCCTGATAGGTAGAAGCGTCAAAGGTCTTTTGTGCTACCTGACTTTTGTAGGTCTGGTACTGGTAGTAGTAGGGCTGATCCTCAGCGCTGGTCTCGTCGAAGTAGTTGGTGTCGTCCTGAATGCACTTGAGCAGCTTGTTGTACTGATCCAGCTGCTTCTGGTAGATATCCAGCTGGCTCTGCAGGGTGTCCTTCTGCATATCCAGATCCGTGCTCTTCAGCCGGGCGATCAGGTCGCCCTCGTTCACATAGCTGCCCTCCGAGACATACAGCTCGGTAATGGAGCCGGAGTAGCTGGACATGATGTAGGTCTTGTTGGCGGCCTGCACCACACCGCTGTTCTGGCTGACATAGATGCGGTTGGTCTGGGTGCTCCAGATCACCAGAAAGATCATGAACAGCCCGGTCAGAATGACAAAGGCGTACCCGTAAGGGGGCAGCTTTTTGTCCATCATGATCCGGCGGTCCTGCAGATCCGAAAGGTTCTGAATGGTCGTTGTCATAATTATTTGGTCTCCATAAACACGTCGATCACGCCGTCGTCCTCGTCCTGATTGACGTAGATGGTGTAGCTGTTGCCGCTAAGCTTGATATCGTTTTCAAAAGCCAGGACCTGCAGCTTGGCGGTGGCCAGCTGGTTGAAGGCCAGAGGGCCGGTAAAGTGGGCGTACAAGCAGTTCTTTACCCGCAGCACAGCGTCCATGTGGTAGCCGGGCTCCATCTGGGTGATCATCTGGGTGGCCTGCTGCATCATGTACATGACGGGCATATGGTCCGGGCCGGTGCCTTCCACGATAGCCTGCACCAGCGGGCCGATGGGCTGTGCGCCGTTGCTCTTCATAAAGTTCTGCATCTGGGTCAGGATGACCGGCAGGTTTGCCAGCTCCTCGGGCTGCACAACGCGGGAGAGAACATTGGTCAGCTTGAGGGTCTTGTTTTCAGCAACTTTGATCTCGTTCATAGTAAATTACCCCTAATCCTGTTATTTTTTCAATGTAAGCCGGAACAAAAAGGTGCCCGGAAGCGTCTGCCTCCGGGCACACCATAACGAGGCATTCTTCGGTTTCCCGCCGGGCGGGAAAAAAGCTTATGCTGCATCCGGGCAAGGGCTGCGGATGCGGTGCGGTCAGTAGGTGATGGACTCGCCGTCGTCGTCCTCTTCCACCACAGCGGCAACTGCCTGCGGAGCAGGCTCGGCTTTGCGCTTGCGGAAGATGCCCTGCTGCATATTCCACAGCTCGGCATAGCGGCCATCCTTTGCCATCAGTTCCTCATGGTTGCCGCGCTCCACGATCTTGCCGTGATCCATCACAAGGATCAGGTCGCAGTCACGGATGGTGGAAAGGCGGTGCGCCACGATCAGCATGGAGCGGTCTGCCAGCTGCTCGTAGATCATGTTGAAGATCAGCGTCTCGGTGGCAAAGTCCAGATTACTGGTGGACTCGTCCAGAATGTAAAGGTTGGAGTCCTTCAGGAAGGCACGCGCCAGTGCGATGCGCTGCTTCTCACCGCCGGACAGGCCGTTGCCGGCTTCCTCCAGATAGGTGTTGTACTGCAGCGGCAGGTGGCGGATGAACTCGTGCGCGTCAGCCTTCTTGGCAGCTTCCTTCACCTCGTCCAGCGTAGCGTCCATGCGGGAGATGCGAATGTTGTCGTAGATGGTCTTGCTGAACAGCTCAACGTTCTGGGGCACATAGGCGATGGCGCGGCGCACCGAGTGGCTGCTGTACTCCGCCAGATTCACGCCGTTCACATCGATCTCGCCGTCCTCGGGGTCGTAGTACTTCAGCAGCAGCTTGGTAATGGTGGATTTGCCGCTGCCGCTGCTGCCCACCAGCGCCACCTTTTTGCCGGCGGGGATGGTAAAGCTGACATGATCCAGTGCCGGGGCACGGTTGCCGTAGCGGAAGGTGACGTCCTTGAACTCGATGTCGCCCTCCACCTTTTCCATCTCGCTCTGCTCCATACCCTCGGCAGTCTCGTTCTCAGCGGGGTAGTCCATGATCTCGGTCAGACGCTTCATGGAGATGCTGGCTTCCTGGATCTGCATCTGCAGGCCGATCAGGTTGCTCAGGGGGGAGGTAAAGTAGCTGGACAGGGTGCTGAATGCCATAAAGCCGCCCAGCGTCATCTCGCCGTTCAGCACCTGACTGATGCCCACATAGGTGGTCAGCATACTGAAGCCGGTGGAGATGAAGGAGGAGATCAGCCCCTGCGTGGTGCTGATGCGGCTGGAGCGCAGGCTGATCTTCAGGCTCTTCATGTACTCGCGTTCCAGATTATCCAGCTCGGTCTGCTCGTTGGCGTTGCACTTGACGGTCTCGATGCCGCGCAGGCTCTCGATCATCTGGCTGTTCAGCGCTGCAGACTGTGCCATGCTCTCTTCGTTGATCCGCTTATAGGGCTGCTTGTACACCAGCACCAGCAGGATGCTGACCAGTGCCATGAACAGCGAGATGGAGAACAGCATGGCGTTCATGCGGAACAGGATGATGCCGGTGATGACTGCCATGGAGATATCCATCACAAGGCTCAGCGCAATGCTGGTAAAGATGGATTTGATGGTGTCAGCGTCCGAGTAACGGGTGGTGATATCACCGGTCTTGCGGGTGGCAAAGAACTTCATGGGCAGGTTGAAGATGTGCCCGAAGTAGCCCAGCATCAGCGGGATATCGATCTTGATGGACAGATGGATCAGCACCCACTGGCGCACAAAGCCGATCAGCGTGCTGGTGATGCTGACCACGCTGAACACCAGGATCAGGGTGACCAAAAGGTTATTCAGCCCGTAGGGCAGCACCTCGTCCATCAGGATCTTATTGAACATGGAGGACGCGATGCCCAGAATGGTGGTGATCACCGAGCTGAGGATGGCGTAGAAGAACAGCTTTTTCTGGGGCAGAAGCAGGTCGATATACCGCTTCATCATGCCGTACTTGCCGCTCTTGCCGTCCTTACCGTCCTTGCCGTCTTTACCGTCCCTGCTGCCAAGCTTGCCGCCCTTGAACTCGGAGGTGGGGTTCAGCAGCAGCAGCACGCCGGTAAAGTTCTTGTAGAACTCGTCCAGACTGATCTTTTTCAGCTCCGTGCCGGGGTCGCCGATGATGACGTAATCCTTGCACTTATGCTTTTTGCCCTTTTTCTCTTCTTCCTTGCGGGTCTCGGCGTCCTGCAGCATATGCTTGCGGCGCGCGCCTTCGTCCTTGATGGTGGTCTTTTTGAACACCACAACAAAGTGAGCCAGACCCTGATCGGTGATCACCTGTGCAATGCAGGGAAGCGAGAAGTCGCTCAGGAAGTTTTCGCGGTCCACGCGGACTGCGGCGGTGGTAAAGCCAAGTTCATTGGCGGCTTTTTGCAGGCCGACAAGGTTAGTGCCTTTCAGGTCGGTACCCATCATATCCCGCAGGCGGGTGATGGTCACTTCCTTTTTGTAGTGCAGGCACACCATGGCCAGACAGGCAGCCGCACAGTCGGTGGTATCGTGCTGCCGGACGTAGGTATAACGCATAGATGTTTCCTTTTATTCTACAGATTTATTCAAACGACACAAAGCCGCCCTGCCGCCCGTGCTTGCCGCACAGAGCCGCCGGCCTGCCTGCTGATTTGACCAACGAAAAAACTGCGCTCCTGCACGGCAGCTTTCTGACCGGAGGAGCGCCTGTCTGCGGATGCGGGAAAGCCATGCAGCTTTTCTACATCTATAAACTTATAAAAGTATACCACATCCACTAGTGTTCTTCAAGGCGATATTTTTTAAGAACCGTTAAGAATGCGTGAAAAAAAGATACAGAAAAACAAAAAAGCGATGGAAAAACATCCATCGCTTTGCTGGCGCCTCTTGCCTGACTCGAACAGGCGACACCCTGATTAACAGTCAGGTGCTCTAACCGACTGAGCTAAAGAGGCATAACAGTGACTGCGAGAGATATTATACCGCAGTCACCGCGCTTTTGCAAGCCTTTTTTGCAAAAATTCGGAAATCAAATTTTGCAGCCTGCCCCGGAGCGAAAGCCTTCACCCCTTGGGGACAGATTTCCCCCGGCCGGGGGAAAATGTCGCATAGCGACAAAAGGGGGAACGGGTGGCTCGTAGCGCCTGAGGGGGGTACTGGCACGCAAACTCCCTCAGTCACGGCTGCGCCGTGACAGCTCCCTCGGAGAGGGAGCCTCTGGCGCGCCCGGGAACTTTGCACTTTAGCAAGAAACCTTGCCGCCATGCCAAAGGCCCCATCTTAGAGGGGGCTGTCGAGCGCAGCGAGACTGGGGGAGTTCCAGCCGGTTGCCGACAGGCTTTGACTGAGGGGGTAACTGACAAAAAAGCAGCGCAAAAACGCCCGTGGGTGCTTCTGCGCTGCTATTATAAGTTGAAATTACTTCAGCTTGCTCTTGGCCTTCATGCGCTGGTCGTGGTTCAGGATCTGCTTGCGGATGCGCAGATTCTCCGGGGTAACCTCCAGCAGCTCGTCCTGTGCTAGGAACTCCAGGCAGCCCTCCAGGCTCAGCTTGCTGATGGGGATCAGGCGCAGAGCGTCGTCGGAGCCGGAAGAACGGGTGTTGGTCAGGTGCTTGGTCTTGCAGACGTTCACGTCCACATCCTCGCCGGAAGCGGTGTAGCCGATGACCATGCCCTCGTACACCTTCTCGCCGGGGCCCACCAGCAGGGTGCCGCGCTGCTGGGCGTTGAACAGACCGTAGGTGACGGCCTCGCCGGTCTCAAAGCTGACCAGAGAACCGGTGGAGCGGTTGGCGATCATGCCAGCCCAGACGTCGTAGCCGTCAAAGATCTGGTTGATGATGCCCTCGCCGTGGGTATCGGTCAGGAACTGGTTGCGATAGCCGAACAGACCGCGGCTGGGCATACGGAACTCCAGACGGACACGGTCGGTGCCCAGAGACTCGATCTGCTGCAGCAGTGCCTTGCGCTGACCCAGACCGGTCATGACAGCGCCCTGATACTGGGTGGGCACGTCGATGACAACGTGCTCCATGGGCTCGTAGGTCTTGCCGTCGATGACCTTGGTCAGAACGTGCGGGGGAGATACCTGCAGCTCGTAGCCTTCACGGCGCATGGTCTCGATGAGGATGGACAGGTGCATCTCACCACGGCCCATGACACGGAAGGAATCAGTGGTGGCGGAGTCCTCCACCTTCAGGGCCACGTCCTTCAGCAGTTCCTTCTGCAGACGGTCGCGGATCTGACGGCTGGTGACGTACTTGCCCTCGCGGCCAGCCAGCGGGCTGTCGTTGACCGAGAAGGTCATCTCCACGGTGGGGTCGTTGATCTTGACGAAGGGCAGCGGCTCGATCTGAGCGGGGCTGCACAGGGTGTTGCCGATGGTCACGTCCGGCAGACCGGAGAATGCCACGATATCACCTGCGGTGATGTTGTCGCACGGCTGACGGCCGTTGGCCTGGAAGTCGTACAGCTTGGTCAGACGGCCGCGCATCTTCAGGTCGGGGTTGTGCCAGTCACACACGACCACTTCCTCACCCACCTTGGCAACGCCGTTCTGGATACGGCCGATGCCGATGCGGCCCACGAACTCGTTGTAGTCCACAGAGGAGACCAGCATCTGGAAGGGAGCCTCAGGGTCGCCCTCCGGCGGCTTGATGGTGCTCAGCAGGGTGTCGAACAGGGGGATCAGGTCGGTGCCCGGCACATCCGGGTCCAAGCTGGCGGTGCCGTCACGGCCGCAGCAGAACAGCATGGGGCACTCCAGCTGCTCGTCGGTAGCACCCAGATCCATCAGCAGGTACAGCACCTCGTCGATGACTTCCTTGATGCGGGCATCGGGACGGTCGATCTTGTTGATGGCCACCACAAGGCTCAGGTTCTGCTGCAGAGCCTTCTGCAGCACAAAGCGGGTCTGGGGCATACAGCCCTCGGCAGCGTCCACCAGCAGCAGCACGCCGTTGACCATCTTCAGCACGCGCTCTACCTCGCCGCCAAAGTCGGCGTGGCCCGGGGTGTCGACGATGTTGATCTTGACGCCCTTGTAGGTGCAGGAGCAGTTCTTTGCCAGAATGGTGATGCCGCGCTCACGCTCGATATCGCCGCTGTCCATCACGCGCTCGGCCACGGCCTGATTGTCGCGGAAAGCGCCGCTCTGACGCAGCAGGGCATCCACCAGCGTGGTCTTGCCGTGGTCAACGTGAGCGATAATGGCAACGTTGCGCAAATCGTTACGAACCATAAATTTCTACCTCTCTATTTGAAAAGACTCATAAAATACGAACGAACGTCATACAAACCTAAGTTTATAACAGAACAGGGTGGTTTGTCAAGATTGTATAAAAATTTTTTCTGCAATTCAGCATTATGCCCGTAAACTTTCCGCAGATTTGTGCGGCGTGTACCTTAAAAATATGCTATACTAAAGCTATAAAACGAACCGGAGGTGTTCTGCATTGAAGCTTACGTTTTTAGGCGCGAACCACGAGGTGACCGGCAGCTGCACCATGCTGGAAGCGGCAGGGCAGCGATTCCTCATCGACTACGGCATGGAGCAGGGCAAAAATGTGTACGAGAACCAGCCCCTGCCCGTAGCCCCCGGCGAGATCGACTTTGTGCTCATCACCCATGCCCATATCGACCATACCGGCCTTTTGCCGCTGCTGGCGCACAACGGCTTCCGGGGCAGGATCTACGCCACCATCCCCACCGTGGAGCTGTGCGGCATCATGCTGCGGGACTCGGCGCATATTCAGGAGTTTGAAGCCGAGTGGAAAAACCGCAAGGGCAAGCGCTCCGGCGCAGAGCCGGTAGAGCCCATGTACACCGTGCAGGACGCCGAAGCCGCCTGCCGCCTGTTCCGGGGCGTGGAGTACGACAAGCGCATCCAGCTTGCCCCGGGTATCGAAGCACGCTTTGTGGACGTGGGACACCTGTTGGGCTCTGCCAGCATCGAGCTGTGGATCACCGAGGGCAGCACCACCACAAAGCTGGTGTTCTCCGGCGATATCGGCAATTTGGAGCAGCCCATCATCAAAGACCCCACCTATATCCAGCAGGCGGACTATGTGTTCATGGAGTCCACCTACGGCGACCGCAACCATGACCCCCGGCCGGACTATGTGGCAGAGCTGGCAAAAATTTTGCAGCGCACCTTTGACCGGGGCGGCAACGTGGTAGTGCCCAGCTTTGCGGTGGGACGCACGCAGGAGATGCTGTATTTTTTGCGGGAGATCAAGGAAAAAGGACTGGTCAAAGGGCACGGCAACTTCCCGGTCTACATCGACAGCCCGCTGGCCACCGAAGCCACCCGCATCTTCCGGGATACAGACCCCGGCTGCTTTGACGCCCAGACCCGCGCTTTGCTGGAAAAGGGCATCGACCCCATCAACGTGCCGGGGCTGCGCATCAGCGTGACCAGCGAGGACTCCCGCATGATCAACACCGACCGCACGCCCAAGGTCATCCTGTCCGCCAGCGGAATGTGCGAAGCCGGACGCATCCGCCACCACCTCAAGCACAACCTGTGGCGGCCGGAATGCACCATCCTGTTCGTGGGCTTTCAGGCGGTGGGCACCTTGGGACGCACCCTCATTGAAGGAACGGACTTGGTCAAGCTGTTCGGCGAGCCCATCGAGGTGAAGGCAGAGATCTGCCAGCTGACCGGAATGTCCGGCCATGCCGATAAAGACGGCTTGCTGCGCTGGGTGAACGCCTTTACAGAAAAGCCCCGGCGGGTGTTCGTGATCCACGGCGAGGACGAGGTGGAGAACCGCTTTGTGGCTACCCTGACCGAACAGGGCTTTACCGCCTGTGCGCCCTACAACGGTGCGCAGTGGGCGATCGGTGCCGAGGGCGCAGTCTGCCTGCAGGAGGGCACGAAAGTCCGCGTGGAGCAGAGGACAGGCGAGGGTGCAAACCGCGCCGCTACCGTGTTCCAGCGGCTGGTCAGCGCCGGTAAGCGCCTGCTGCGGGTCATCGAGCACAACGAGGGCGGCGCAAATAAGGATCTGGCAAAATTTGCCGACCAGATCAACGCCCTGTGTGACAAATGGGACAGGTAATGCGGCAGTCTTTTGCGGCAGAGCAGCCCCGGGAAAAACGCAGCTGCGTCAAAAGCTTCCGGGTGCGCTGCGCCGCTGAAAAAAGAGAATAGATTTTTGTAAAAAACCGTTGACAAGCGCCCCTCCGGCTGGTATAATAACCCATGTCGTCAGGCAACAGGCCAGACATCTGGGGGTTTAGCTCAGCTGGGAGCCCGGTTGGTATCAAAACACACCCCCAGTCAGATAGTCCTGCGACAATCAAATTCCTAACAAAAAACTCCATCCAAGAGGTTCGCTTCTTGGATTTTATGGGGGATTAGCTCAGCTGGGAGAGCGCTTGCATGGCATGCAAGAGGTCAGCGGTTCGATCCCGCTATTCTCCACCAAAAAAGCACTGTACTTCGTTTGAAGTATGGTGCTTTTCTTTTTGCTTTCTTAGAGGTTGCATCGAGAATCAGCCAAATGCCTGATTTTGCAGGCGCATGGACGGCAACCCCCAATTCTTGCTGTTTGGTTGTTTTTGAAAATACTGGTTCGATGCCCGACTGTTTTGCAGGCGAACGTATCACTCTCCCTCGATGTACGGAGTAAGGTCGAAGTTGAACGAGATGTTGATCTGGTATCCGCGATAAACGTCTACCCTGCGGATGAGCTGGTTGACGATCATCTTCTTCGCTTCAAAATTTGCACTGTCGTACAGGTCAGCATAAGAAATCAGTTCATCATACAGCCGCGACACTTTATCCATCAGCTCTGCCGTTTTCTCCAGTTCTTCACTGGCCGCTTCGCAAAGGTTTTCCAGCTCCGTGAGTTTCTCTTCCTGCGCTGTAATCATTTCGGCAAGGGTTTCTCTCGGTAACACGCTTTCACCTTTGATGCAAGCTAAAACCTCGGTTTTCAGTGCCAACAGGTCTTTTTCTGCCTTGTTCCGCTGTGTCTGAAGGTCTTGCAGATGATTCTTGCGTTCCGCATTCTCTTTTTCATAGCGTTTTGTAACGATCTGCTCTTTGGGGATACCCCTCATCTTGGAGAAAATCTGGCGGACAGCTTTATCAATGATCTCATCCAGAATGTGGACGGTATATCCCGTCTGCCCGGTGCAGTTGGTCTGCTTGCGGAGCTTTCCGTAACAGGTATAGCGAATACGCAGCGTATCGTCTAACGAACCATCTGCCATTTTTCGCCATTTACGGCTGCTGGTCAGTTCCAGCTTTGCACCGCAGTGTCCGCAGTAAGCGTTGCCGGCAAGCAGCGACTTCCCATGGATGTTCAAAGGAAGACGATTTTCGGCTTCCGCAGTTGAGCGCACAGAGCGTTCATTCCGAATGCGCTGTGCGTTTTCAAACTGTTCCTGCGGGACAATCTGCAAATCCGGCATCAATTCTGATCGTGCATCCCCGCAACGGAGAACGCCGGTGTAGGTCAGGTTTTGCACCATCCCCCGAATACTGGATGGGTGCCAGCACTTTCCGGACCTTGCACGATAGCCAGAATTGTTCAGATAGGTAGCAATGTGCTGTGGACCATAGCCCTCATACACATACTTGTCAAAGACAATCCGCACTACGGCAGCTTCCTGCTCGTTGATGTGCAGTTCGTACAGTTCATGCTTGCGCTTGTTGATACGCCCACTCCGTACAAGGTCATAGCCATAAGGCGCATTTCCGCCCTTGAAGTGACCTTCTTCTACAAGCTGGCGCAGACTGGTGCGGGTACGGACGGAAGTCTTTTCGCTTTCTCCGTCCGCCTGCCAGAATCGGATGTAGTTCAGCAGTTTGTCAGTGTGGTTGTCGAAACGCTGCTCACCCTCTTGGGTACTCCATACCCGGATGCCGTTCCGTACAAACCATTCCACAACAAAGGGCGTTTCATCTGCGATACGACCGATACGGTCGAACATGAATACCAGCAGGATATCGAACTTGCCCTTTCGGGCATAGTCCTTGATGATCTGGAGCTTGTCGCGGGCGGCGGCCCGGACTTTGTGGCCGGACACGCCTTCTTCCTGTTCTTCATGGACGATGACCCAGCCCTTCGATTCAGCGAATTTATGGCAAGCCTTTCGCTGCATGGGCAGGTCTGCTTCATGGTTGGAGTTGAAATCCACCTGCTTATCGGTGGAAACGCGGTACAAGCAGCACACGCGATTGTTATTTTTTGTCATTGTAAATTCCTCACTTTCATCATAAAAAGTGGGGATAGGCTTTATTTCGTTGTCAAAGAACGTCCGGCAATGGCTCGGTTTGTAATATCGCCCGTTACCGCACTCAGTATAGCGTTTGATTCTGCATTCGTCCATGATGTCAACCTACCTTCTTCGTATAGCTGGTGGCAAGCAGGATGTTCCGAATGCGTTCAAATGCTTCCGGGTTGGGTTCTTTGGAAAAACTGAAAACAACAGGATAGCCATTGATTACCAGATATTGCCGGTTAGCATCACTGTCAGTCGCAGGAAGATTTCCTGCGACCTGAGAAAACTTGTCGATCATTGTAGTGCCCTTTCCTTTGATTTATCAGAATTTCATCGGCAGGGCATCCTTGCGGCACTTGCCGTTGTAGGCCATATAGATGGGAAAAACGTATTTCTTCCATCCGGGCAGTTTGGCAGGATTGTCCATGCCACTGCGATAAATCTCCATGGGGTGAACGCTGCGCAGCGCACGGATCAGCCGTTCCTCGCTGAACTCACCGTGATACAGTTCCATAAAGTGCATCATGCCCCGCAGGACAGATGCCCGGAACGAATCAGGCTTGCCCTCCCATGCTGCCACGATCAGCCGCATCGTTTCACAGTAGAGCGGTTCGCCCATCTGCTTATAGAGCCGGAAAGCCGTACCAACACAGCCGATGCGGTAATCGGTCAGCTGCTGGCTGTCATAATTGAGGCTCAATCCCACCCGGTTGGTGGCTGCGAGAAACGCCTTGGAAATGGCATCGCCACCCACCACCTTGGCACGGAGCTTGATGCCTGCCGTCAGCGGCGCAGAGAAGCCGTTCTGCTCGGCAAAGAGCAGGGCTTCCTGCTCCACGGTCATGCCCGTGTACACCTTGCAGAGAATCGGCAGATCCTTGCCGCCGTTGCGGAGGATGCGCCCCTCGATGGTGTGCTGCCCATCCGTTACGATGAACTGACCGTTGCGGAAACTGACCTTCGGCTCGTTTGCCACATATTCGTTGAAGTGGGCGGCGATCAGTTCCACACGCTTGCGCTCCACGCCGCGCTGATACAGTTCGCGGGGGTAGACCAGCTTGCTGCTGTGGATGACCATGAGCTGGTACGGCGGGTTGACATGGATGAAGGGATTGTTGTTGTCTTTCAGGCGCATCGCATTTCCTCCTTGATCCTCCAGATGTACGTTTCGGCTTCTTTCAGGATTTCCGCAACCTGCTGCTTACGCTTCGGGATGGTGAGCAGGCTGGGGTTAAACGTGAAGCTGTATTCCAGCCGCTGGATCATTGCGTGTACCGC
>NZ_JBBMEN010000018.1:0-52108 GCF_040096575.1 Faecalibacterium intestinale | reverse complement strand
CCCCCCCCCCCCCCCCCCCCCCCCCCCCCCCCCCCCCCCCCCCCAGCGGAGCGTCTTTGCACGCTTGCGGCAAGCAGTAACTTCCCCGCGGAGCGCGGTACAAACAAAAAAGCGAGAGCCTTCCGAAAAAACGGAGGACTCTCGCCTTTTTACTATTTTTAGCTATTCTCTGCGCCCTTTTCGCCAAGGGTGACGCTAACGGTCTGCATCTGGCCGCCGCGTGCGACGGTGATCTCGATGGTGTCGCCGGCCTTGTGGTTCTGCATCAGGGTGCCAAGGTCGCTCTGGGTGGCAACCTCGCTGCCGTCTACGCTCACGATGCGGTCACCGGCCTGCAAGCCCGCCTTGTCGGCAGGGCCGCCCTTGACCACTTCCACGATGTAGACACCGTAGGCGTTCACGCCCAGCTGGGCGGCAGTCTGGGCGTCGGTCACGGCATAGTAGCTGATGCCCAGATAGGGACGCCCGGTCACATAGCCGTTTTCCAGCAGCTCCTGCGCCACCTTTACGGCGTCGTTCACCGGGATGGCAAAGCCCAGACCCTCGGCATCGCTGTCGGAGGACTTTGCATTGACGATGCCCACCAGCTCGCCGTTCATGTTGAACAGGCCACCGCCGGAGTTGCCGGGGCTGACGGAGGCATCCATCTGGATCAGGGACATGGTGTTGACAGAGCTGGAACCCTGAATGCTGACGCTGCGGTTCAGGGCGCTGACGATGCCGCTGGTCACGGTGCCGCCCAGCTCACCCAAGGGGTTGCCCACGGCCATGACGCTTTCGCCCACCTTCAGGTTGTCGCTGTCGCCCACGGTGGCGGGGGTCAGGCCGGTGGCATCGACCTTCACCACGGCGATATCACTGGTGGTATCCTCGCCCACCAGCGTTGCGGGGTAATCCTTGTCGCCGATGCTCACAGTGATGTTGGAAGCGCCGCTCACCACATGGGCGCAGGTGAGGATATAGCCATCCGAGCTGATGATGACGCCGCTGCCCGCGCCGCTCTCCACCTGGCTCTGACCGTACCACGACCACTGGGAGTAGACCACCTGCTCGGTGGTGATGACCACCACGCTGGGGCTGACCAGCTCTGCCACCTGTGCGGTGCTCAGGCCGGTGCCGCTGGTGGCGCTGATGGAATTGCCGGTGCTGTCGGTGCTGCTGTCAGAGCTGGCAGGGCGCTCCACCTGCTGGATGACCACCTTGCTGCCGCCGCCGTATTTTGCACCCACAAAGCCGCCCGCAAAGCCCATGGCAGCTGCCAGCACCAGCGCCACGGCGCTGCGCACCAGCTTTCCGCCATTGAACTTCTTCTTTTTGCGGCGGGGCTTTTCCGGCTGCTGCGGGGCGCTGTACTGCGGCTGCTCCGGCGGGGTGGGCGGCACGCTGCCGCCGTCTGCCGGGGCGGTATACGCCGGGCGCACAGGCTGTGCTTCCGGCTCGTTATACTGGTTTGCCGTGTTCATGCCGCTGCTGCCCACGTTGGGGTAGCCGGTCTCGTTATTGGAAGCGGAATAATCGTATTCCCACTTGTTCTCGTTTTCCATGTTACTACATCCTTCCCTCAAAGGCCGGTCCGCAGGGACATCTGTTCCTTTGAACTGTCCCTATTGTAACCGTCAAATGTGAAAATCAATCGCTTGCGCCGTGAAGAATATGTGAAATGCGGTCCTGCTTTTCTGCCCTTGACAGCTGCGCCGCCGCTTGCTATTGTAAGGGAAGAATATTGGCCCGTCAAGGAGGAGCTTTTTATGGAACTGCGCCGCACCGAACAGGGGTTTGCCCTGTATAAAGAAAAGGACTGCATCGGAGAGTGCACCCTCTCCCCCGCCCCCAAGGGCGCACAGCTTGCCGCCCTGTGCATCCTGCCCCGGTGGCGGCGCAAGGGCTACGGTTCCTACCTGTTAAAAGAAGTATTGCGCAGCTTTGGCGGTTATGACCGGGAAACCGCCACCGTTTTTACCGCCCCGCTGCCGGAAAACGCCGCCGAGCTTGCCTTCTGGGGCAAATTCGGCTTTGCCGCCGAGGGCGGGCAGCTGGTGCGCCGCCGCACCCCGGACCTGACGGCAGTAAAATTTGTGCAGGACTTTTTAGCCGCCCGGCTGGTGCACCCGCAGCTGTGCGTGGACGCCACCTGCGGCAACGGCGGCGACACCGCCTTTCTGTGCAATCTGACTGCCCCCGCCGGGCGGGTGCTGGCCTTTGACGTGCAGCCCGAAGCCATCCGCTCCACCCGCGCCCGGCTGGAACAGGCAAATGTGCCCGCCGACCGGTACAGCCTTATCTGCGGCAGCCATGCCGACCTGTTACAGTATGTGCAGCCCGGCACTGCCGATGCGGTCATGTTCAACTTTGGCTGGCTGCCGGGGGCAGACCACGGGGTATTCTCCACCGCGCAGAGCAGCATCCCCGCCTTGCAGGCGGCGCTGCAGGCGGTGCGCCCCGGCGGCATCGTGAGCGCCATCCTGTACAGCGGGGCGGTCATCGGCTCGGACGAAAAACAGGCGGTGCTGCGTTTTCTGCGGGCACTTCCACTGAAAAGTTTCACCGTTCTGGTGTGTGATTTTGCCAATTGGGCCGAAACTGCCCCTCTGCCCTGCCTGATCCTGAAAAAATAACGAAAACCCTTGCATTATCACGCGTTTTCGTATAGAATAAAGTGCGTATGTGTAAAAACAAGAACCCTCTCAGTCACGGCTTACATCAGGTCGGAGAGGGTTTTCTCAGAAAGCAGGATGGAGGCTCCCATGTAAGACACCATCTGTCTGCCATTCATTCTCTGCCTTGCAAAGGCAATTTTTATAGGAGAAACTACGATCTATGACAAATCGTGAAGAGATCGAACGCCGCAGGACGTTCGCCATCATCAGCCACCCCGACGCAGGTAAGACCACCCTTACCGAAAAGCTGCTGCTGTACGGTGGAGCCATCAATCAGGCTGGTTCCGTCAAGGGCAAGCAGAGCGCCAAGCACGCCGTGTCCGACTGGATGGACATTGAAAAGCAGCGTGGTATCTCGGTCACCTCTTCGGTGCTGCAGTTCAACTACGCCGGTAAGTGCGTGAACATTCTGGACACCCCCGGCCATCAGGACTTCTCGGAGGATACCTACCGCACCCTGATGGCGGCAGACTCTGCCGTCATGGTCATCGACGCCGCAAAGGGCGTTGAGGCGCAGACCATCAAGCTGTTCAAGGTTTGCACCCTGCGCCATATCCCCATTTTTACCTTCATCAACAAGATGGACCGCGAAGCCCGCGACCCCTTTGAACTGATGGAGAACATTGAGGAGATTCTGGGTATCAAGACCTATCCCATGAACTGGCCCATCGGCTGCGGCAAGGAGTTCAAGGGCGTGTTCGACCGCAACGCACGCAAGGTGCTGGCTTTCTCCAGCGATGGCCGCGCCAACGGCGTGAAGAAGGTCAGCGAGACCGAGGCCGAGCTGGGCGACCCCGCACTGGACGAGCTGCTGACCCCCTACCTGCACCAGCAGCTGGTGGACGAGATCGAACTGCTGGACGGCGCTGCCGAGGAGTTTGATCTGGACAAGGTGCTGCGCGGTGAGCTGAGCCCCGTGTTCTTCGGCTCTGCCCTGACCAACTTCGGCGTGGAGCCCTTCCTTGAAAACTTCCTGCGGCTCACCTCTGCCCCGCTGGCACGCGTGGACAGCCTGACCGGCGAGCCGGTGGACCCCTGCCGGGACGAGTTCTCCGCTTTCATCTTTAAGATTCAGGCCAACATGAACAAGGCCCACCGCGACCGCATTGCCTTTATGCGCATCTGCTCCGGCAAGTTCGAGCGCGGCATGGAAGCCTACCATGTGCAGGAGGGCAAGAACATCAAGCTGGCCACCGGCACCCAGCTGATGGCGCAGGACCGCGCCATCGTGGACGAGGCCTACGCCGGCGACATCATCGGCCTGTTCGACCCGGGCATCTTCTCCATCGGCGATACCCTGTGCACCGGCAAAAAGAAGGTCCAGTTCGCGGGCATCCCCACCTTCTCCCCGGAGCACTTTGCCCGCATTGAGCAGAAGGACACCATGAAGCGCAAGCAGTTCGTGAAGGGTATGGAGCAGATCGCGCAGGAAGGCGCCATCCAGATCTTCCGCGAGGTCGGCGGCGGCATGGAAGAAGTGGTGGTCGGCGTGGTCGGCGTATTGCAGCTGGAAGTGCTGGAGTACCGCCTGAACACCGAGTACAACGTGGAGATCCGTATGCAGCAGCTGCCCTTTGAGCAGCTGCGCTGGGTGCAGAACGATCCCGACACCTACAACCTGCGGGATCTGGACCTGACCAGCGACACCAAGGCTGTGGAGGACATGAAGGGCAACCGTCTGCTGCTGTTCACCTCCGACTGGGCGGTGCGCTGGGCAGAGACTCACAACGAGAGCTTGCAACTGAGCGAGTTCGGCAACATCTGATAAAAGAGCGCTGCGGAGTGCACCTGCGCTCCGCAGTTCTTTTTTATAGAATAAAAAACACAACAAAGTATGCCAGACATTGGAATGAGGGTTCCCATTGCGGGGAACACTGCTGGCATGGAGGGTAAAGTATATGCAGAACATCAACATTGGCAAAAGCGGTATTTCCGTGCCGTTTCTGGGCATGGGTACATGGGCCATCGGCGGCGGTGCATGGTGGGGCGATAACGACGATGCACTGTCGGTAAAGGCCATTCAGACCGCCGTGGAGCAGGGCATCCAGTGGATCGACACTGCGCCCATCTACGGGCTGTACCACAGCGAGGAAGTGGTGGGCGAAGCCATGAAGCACATCGACCGCGACAAAGTGGTGCTTTCCACCAAGTGCGGCTTGGAGTGGCGGCACGAGTCTCCCATCCTGCACAAGGTAGTGGACGGCGTGCAGGTGTACCGCGACCTCTCCGCCAAGGGCATCATCGAGGACGTGGAGGACAGCCTGCGCCGTCTGCACACCGACCATCTGGACGTGCTGTACACCCACTGGCAGAGCCCGGACTTCGGCGTATATCCGCTGGAAGAGACCATGGAAGCCATGATGAAGCTGAAGGAGCAGGGCAAGATCCGCGCCATCGGTGCTTCCAACGTCACCTCCGACATCATCCGGGGCTACTGCAAGTACGGCCAGCTGGACGTCATTCAGGAAAAGTACAGCCTGCTGACCCGCCGCATTGAAAAGCAGCTGCTGCCCACCTGCAAGGAGCTGGGCGTCTCGGTGCAGGCGTACTCCCCGCTGGAGCAGGGTCTTTTGACCGGCAAGGTGACCATGGACACCACCTACCCGGAGGGCAGCACCCGCAACACGAACCCCTGCTTCCAGCCCACCCGCCGGGCACAGGCGCTGGAACTGCTGGCAAAGTGGAGCGACCTGACCGAAAAGTACAACTGCACCATGGCGCAGCTGGTCATCGCCATGACCGCCCGCATGATCCCGGGGCTGCACGTCCTGTGCGGTGCCCGCAAGCCGGAGCAGGTGCTGGATAACGCCGGCGCCATGCACATCAAGCTGGACGGCGCCGATGCCGTCCGCATGAAGTGGGACGTGGACGCGATCTCCTGAGGATAAACAGAACAACACCGGAGCATCTTCGGACGCTCCGGTGTTGTTTTATTATTTCTGCTGTTCCAGCATGGTCTGGATGCGGGTCTTGGCGCGGTAATAGGTTACCCGCGCCCATGCGGCATTGTGACCAAAGATCGCCCCGATGCGGTCAAAGGGCAGTTCGCCAAACACCCGCAGGCTGAAAACCTCCTTGTAGGGTTCTTCCAGCGCGTGCAGACACTGGTGCACCGTAAAGGCGGCATCCTTGTCCACCAGCAGCTGCGCGATGTCCGGGCTGTCGGCGGCTTTTGTTTCGGCATCTTCCAGCGGGGCGGCGTGCTTTGCGCGGCGGCAGTGGTCATAGTAGGCATTGCGCGCCACCGTAAACAGCCACGCCCGCACATCCTGCTTGCCGTCATAGTCCTCAAGGCCGTCCAGCGCCCGGAAAAAGGTCTCCTGTGTCAGCTCCTCGGCCAGCGCTTCGCTGCGGGTAAGCCCCTGCAAAAACAGACAGACGTCCCGGAAGTAGAGCCGGTAGATGGTTTCAATGTCCATAGGCATCACTCCGGCCATTCGACCTCATCCCATGCCACAGGCTCGCTGCCCAGCGCATACCATGTGCCGTCCTGACCGTTGAACGCCACCGTCATGTCCGCTGCGTCCACCACCGCCGAGTGGTCAGTGCGCATCCATCCGGTGCAGCGGAGCAGGTCTGTGTCCTTTTGCAGCAGCTTGTCAAGGGCATCGTGCACCCACGGAATGCGGTAGCGGATGACCTCGTAGTGCCCGTCGGCATAGGTCGGCTTCAGGTATACGTCCTCGGCGCGGGTCTCCAGCACCCAGCCGTTGGCACCGTTTTCTGCCTGCCGGTAGTAAGCCTGCAATCGTGCATCAAAAAAGGATACCCGGTCGCAGGCGGTGTAGCCGTACCAGCCAAAGCCGCACACCGCAGCCAGCGCCAGCGCTGCCGCAAAGCTGCACAGCATGGTGCGCAGACGGCGGCGGTTCAGGCTGCTGCGGATGTTTTTCAGCGGTGCATCCGGCTGGGGTTCCGGCTGCACAGGCACCGGCTTTTCCATCCGTTCCAGCTCTGCACGGCAGGCGGGGCACGCTGCAAGGTGCTGCTCCACCAGCGCACTGCTGGCGGGGCTGGCAAGCTTTTCGGCGTACAGGGGCAGTAGATCGCGGATCACGTCACATTCCAGCTTCATGGTCATTTCCTCCTTTGCGGGCTTTGTTGTGCCCTTTCACCCCAATAACGCACAAAGAGGAAAAACGTTACAAGATTTTTCAGTTTTCCTTCCAGAACAGCCCGCCGGAGGTCTGGAACAACAGGCGCGGGTTCACGCTCCTGCTGCCCAGCTTGAAGTCCATGGTCAGCTCCTCGCCCAGTGCGCCCACGGCCTGTCCCTTTTCCACGGTCTGTCCCTTGCTGACCGAAATCTCCTGCAAGCCGTACAGGTAGCTGCGCAGCCCGCAGCCGTGGTCGATGACCACCGTATTGCCGGTAAGCGCAAGATCGCCCGCAAACACCACCGTGCCGTTGGCTGCGGCGCGGCAGGGCGCACCGGGGATGGTGTACAGCTTTGTGGAGTTGGAGCGGCTGCCCTGCTGGCCGTCCGTTACCTTGATCTGTCCGTAGTCCACCAAGGTCATGGAGTCCTCAGCCGGGGGCACAAAGCCGCCCTGCCACTGCTTGGCGGTGGCGGCAGCTTCGTACAGCGGCCAGATGGCACTGCGGAACTGGGCGTTGGCGCTCTCCGCAGCCGGTTCTTCGGCTTCCACCTCCACCGTGCCAAAGTCCTTCGGCAGCACGGTCAGGGTGCGGGTGATGGTCTCGCCGTTCACCGTGATGTTCACCTCGTGTCCGCCGGAAGAGGCGTTATACGCCGCCGGGATATAGGCGCGCCAGCCCTCGGCGGCGCGTACGCACTGCACGCTGCCAAGGTCAGTCTCGATGGTGGGCACGGCGTCCCCGGTCATGCCGGAGATGCGCACGCCCACCGTGCCGCCCTGCTCCACCCGCTCGGCGGAAAGCTCCACCTCCGCGCTGGCCTGCAGGGTAAAGCGGAAGCTGTACCGGTACCAGCCGGTGGGCTTTGCGGGGCGCTCTAACCCCAGGTTTTTGCGCAGCTGCCCGGTGCTGCCGCCTTCAAACTGGGTGATGACCCCGCCCTTGGGCACGCGCCATGCGGTCAGCTCCGCCTTATATTCGCCGTTCGCGGGGAAGAGAAAGTTCTGGTACTCCCCTGCGCTGCCCGTAAACAGCACATCCCCCGCCGCATTCTGGATGGTCAGGGCGGTGTAGCCCGTCCAGTCCGGCAAAGCAAGCTCCGGGTGGGCGGTGTACAGCACGCCCAGCTTCTGCACGGTCAGGGTGGAGGGGCTGGCAAAGACCTTATCCAGCTGCCCGCCCAGCAGCGGCACCTGCCAGCAGGAGCCGTTCGGCTCCAGCGCCTGCCCGCCGAACTGCGCCGCCCCGTCCGGGCAGCCGCCCTCGGTGGTAAAGGCATAGCTTACCCCCATCACAGCCGCCAGCAGCACCACCACACCCAGCGCCACACTGATGATCCAGAGCAAAAAACGCTTCATGTTCCTTCTCCTTATGTACAAAAAGGGCGCACCGGGACAAGTCCGTTCAGACAGACTGCTCCGTGCGCCCCGATGCGCTTATCTTCCCGGCAGTTTCCGGTATTCAAGGATCATTCTGCCTCGGTCTCGTCCTCAGCAGCAGCTTCCTCCGGCTCTACGGTTTCTGCATCATCCTCGCCGAACAGCAGGCGCTCGTACTCGTCCAGCTCCTTCTCGCGGCGGTTCAGGTAAAGAGCCACAGCAGCCAGCGCACCAGCCACAGCAGCCAGAACAGCGATCACAGCGACCAAGCAAGATTTTTTCATAGATTCAGTACACTCCTTTTTGCAGTTGAAACGTTGTTTCAGCTTGATTTTTCCAGCGGGCGACCCGCAAAAGGATCTTGATTCAAGCGGCGATCAGCGCCGCCTTGTAGCTTTTATTATACCCGTTCCCGCCCAAAATTACAACCGTTGCACCCCAATTTTCACGCCCCGAAGGTGCTGCGTGGCGCAGTTTGGGCAGTGTGCCGGTTTTGGCGCGGTTCATTACAGCAAATTGCCAAAGTCACAGCAGCAGCGGCTTATATGCCCGGAACGCCCCGGGCAGGGCGTAGGCGGTGCGCAGCTGCTCCCGGCTTGCCCAGACATAGCCCGCCGGGGCACTTTGCGCCGCAACGCGCAGCTGCACGCCGGACATGAGCCACTCGATGTGGGTAAAAATGTGCTTTGCGGCGGGCAGGGCGGCGGGGGCTGCCGTGCCGGTGTCCAGCCCCAGTGCCGTAAGCCGCGCCAGCACCTCGGCCTGCAAAAGATGCTCGTCCTCCCACAGCACCGGCTGCCACAGCCCGGCCAGCAGCCCTTTTTGCGGTCGCTGCTGTACCAGAAAGCCCGCCGGGCTTTCCACCAGTGCCAGCGTTACCGGCACAATCTTGCGGGGCTTCGGCTTTGCCTTTTGGGGCAGCTGGGCGGTAGTGCCCGCCGCCCGGGCGCGGCAGACTTCCGCCAGCGGGCACTGCCCGCACAGGGGCGCGCCGTTGGGCACGCAGACCAGCGCACCCAACTCCATCAGCGCCTGATTGTAATCCCCCGCCTTTTCCGGCGGCTGATGCTCCATGACCCGGGCGGTAAAGGCCTTTTTTACCGCTGGTTCTGTAATAACACCCGGGTCATTATACAGACGGGAAAACACCCGCAGCACATTGCCGTCCACGGCGGGCACGGGAAGTCCGAAGCTGATGGACGCGATGGCTCCGGCGGTGTACTCCCCGATGCCGGGCAAAGCAAGCAGGGCGGCGTAGTCGGCGGGCAGCTGCCCGCCGTACTGCGCACAGACGAGCTTTGCGGCCTTTTGCAGGTTGCGCACCCGGCTGTAATAGCCCAGCCCCTCCCACAGCTTATGCAGCTTTTCTTCCTCGCAGGCGGCAAGCGCGGGGATATCCGGCAGCGCTTCCAAAAAGCGGTAGTAATACGGCAGCACCGCCGACACCCGGGTCTGCTGCAGCATTACCTCACTGAGCCACACATGGTAGGGGGTGGGGTCCTCCCGGAAGGGCAGGCTGCGGCGGTTCTTGTAAAACCACTCCAAGAGGGCAGGCGAAATGTTTTCCACTTGTTTTGTGCTCCTTGTTGAAAAATAAAGAACTAAGAAAGCCGCCGCAAAGGCGGCGGCTTTCTTGATTACAGTATGCGTGCTTCTCAGAAGCCGTATGCGGTGCGGGGGAAGGGCAGCACGTCACGGATGTTCTGGATGCCGGTGAGGTACATGATCATGCGCTCAAAGCCCAAGCCGTAGCCTGCGTGCTCCACGCCGCCGAACTTGCGCAGATTCAGGTACCACTCGTAGTTGGTCTTGTCCATGCCCAGCTCGTCCATGCGAGCCACCAGCTTGCCGTAGTCCTCTTCACGCTGGCTGCCGCCGATCAGCTCGCCGATGCCAGGCACCAGCATATCTGCTGCTGCCACAGTCTTGCCGTCGGCATTCTGCTTCATGTAGAAGCTCTTGATCTCCTTGGGGTAGTCGGTGACAAAGACCGGCTTCTTGAACACCACCTCGGTCAGGTAGCGCTCGTGCTCGGTCTGGATATCCACGCCCCACTCCACGGGGTACTGGAACTTCTTGTTGTTCTTTTCCAAGATCTCAATGGCTTCGGTGTAGCTGATGCGGCCGAACTCGCTGTTTGCCACCAGCTCCAGACGCTCGACAAGACCCTTATCAATGAACTGGTTGAAGAAAGCCATCTCGTCCGGGCAGTTGTCCAACACATAGCGGATGACGTACTTGATCATAGCCTCGGCGTTGTCCATGTAGCCGTTCAGGTCGCAGAAGGCCATCTCCGGCTCGATCATCCAGAACTCCGCAGCGTGGCGGGTGGTAAAGCTCTTCTCGGCGCGGAAGGTGGGGCCAAAGGTGTACACCTTGCCAAAGGCCATGGCCATGGCCTCGGCTTCCAGCTGGCCGGAAACGGTCAGGTTGACCGGCTTTTCAAAGAAATCCTTGCTGTAATCCACAGCGCCGTCCTCGGTCTTGGGCAGATTGTCCAGATCCAGTGTAGTCACGCGGAACATCTCGCCTGCACCCTCGCAGTCGGAGGCGGTGATCAGCGGAGAGTGGGCGTAGACAAAGCCGTTCTCCTGGAAGAACTTGTGGATGGCGTAGGCAGCCACGCTGCGCACGCGGAAAGCGGCGTTGAAGGTGTTGGTGCGGGGACGCAGGGTGGGCATGGTGCGCAGATACTCCATGCTCATCTTCTTTTTCTGCAGGGGGTACTCGTCGGCGGGGCAGTCGCCCAAGATCTCCACGCTCTCGGCGTTCAGCTCAAAGGGCTGCTTTGCCTGCGGGGTGAGCACCAGCTTGCCCTTGATGCGCAGGCTGCTGTACAGACCGGTGTGGATGACTTCATCGTAGTTTGCCAGCTTACCGGCTTCCAGCACCACCTGCAAAGTCTTGAAGCAGCCGCCGTCCGACAGGGCGATGAAGCCGATGTTCTTGGAGTCGCGGATGTTCTTTGCCCAGCCGCAGACAGTGATCTCGGTGCCGTCCGCCGGGGTGTTCTTGAACAGCGAAAGGATCTCGGTACGTTCCATAATAGTTCTCCTTTACAAAGAAAAAAGACAGCTTTTGCCCTGAAAGTTCAGGGCGAACAAGCTGTCTTGTAATGTCCGCGGTGCCACCTGAATTACCGGAAGTGCCCGGTCGCTCACGCGCTCTTTGTTTAAGCGCTGTCCCTATAACGCTGGACCTGCGGCGCACCTACTTAGCGGCAGACGCGCTGCCGTGTTCAGTTTGCTGCTCCCGGGTGTTCGTTCACGCGGCGCACGGGCGCGGCTCTCAGCTGTGCCGCACTCTCTGGGCCGGACGGCCCGCGCTACTTTTCCCGTTCCTTGCATTTGTTGTTTTAAGATAGCACGTTGGCGGCATTTTGTCAACCTTACGGTGCGGCATTGAATAAAATTCTGCGTTTTTTCTTGTCAGAACGCCTTTTCTCTGGTAAACTGGGAAAAAGCGGTATTCCGCAAAAACAGATTCTGGAGGAAATCATGAAGCACATACACCACATCATCCGTCTGCTGACCCTTGCCATGGTCAGCTGCACACTGGCTGCTATGCTGAGCGGCTGCACCAAAGAGGAATTCATTGCCGGATACAACGAATTTATGTTCGGCGACTGGCTTCCCGCCTACGGAAGCACCTCCCAGTCAGCTGCACCGGGCAGCAGCAATGCCAATGATCCCGGCCACGTCTATGCCGAGCCTAACCCCGAGTGCGATGCCAAGATCTCCTCTCTGACGAGCCAGCTGTACTCGCTGGAGTCCTCGGCACGGTCGGATGTCAGCAGTGCCATCCAGAGCGCAAAGGATGAATACCACGCCCTGCCCGCCGAAGAGCGGACCTTTTCCAATAAGGTCAGCATCGCCTACAGCCATCTTTCCTCTGTGGAGAGCACCTACGACAGCGCCGTCTCCTCGGTGGTCAGCGAGATGCGCAGCGTCCTGCGGGAGTATAACCAGCCCGAAACCGTGGCCGATCAGGCATGGAGTTACTATCAGTCTGCCAAGAGCAGCATGATCTCCAGCCTTGGCGGCTGATTCAGCTTAATAATGCATCCGCGAGGCCCTGTGCTGCCAGATATCCGGCGTACAGGGCCTCATTTAAGTTGTTGCCGTGCCCGCCGATCTCGATCAGCAGACTGCCGGTGGTCAGGTCCTGATTATAGAACCGGTAGCTGAACAGCACCGGGCGGGTAAGGCCGGGGTATTTTGCTTCCATGCTGCGCTCCCACGCAGCGGCAAAGCGCAGGTTCTGCCGCCATGCGGGCAGCTGCACGCTGGTGCCGTTATCGCACCCGCAGATGATCATCACCTGCGCCGCCTGCCGTCCGTCTATGGTGCATACCGGGGCGCAGCGGGTACCGTTTTCCCGCTCGATGGCGTCGCGGTGGACGTCCAGCACCACCTTGATGCTGGGGTACTGCGCCAGATACTGCTGCACCACCGCCCGGCTGTTGGCGTAGCTGCCGGTGTAGCTGGGGTAGTCGTTCAGGGTCTCGTCGTGCAGGGTGCAGATGCCCGCCGCGTTGAGGGTATCGGCCATCACCCGCCCCACCGCGCACATATTGATGCTGCGGTCGGTGCTGCGCGCCCCGTCCCCGGGGGTGAACCACAGCCCGGCAGAAAGGCGGTAGTCCTCGGTGGCGTGGGTGTGCATGATGAGCACCTGCGGCGCGGCGCTGTCCTTTTCGATGGCAAAGGGCAGGGGCTGCGCCGTCTCGGCGGCAATGTCTGCCGCCGTCTGCCGGGTGTTATTCTTGATGCTGCCCGCACCGCAGGGAATGTACTTTTCGCCGCTGCCGTGCCCGAACTGCTGCTCCGTCACCGTACCTGCATCGGCAGGGCGGGCTTCGTCCGGCTGCAGCGCCACAAAATACTGCTCCACCCCGGTCTGCACCGGGACGTCAGCTTCCTGCGCCGGAGAGGGCGCGGACACGTCCTCCGGCACGCTTTCCGCAGACGCCGCCGCTGCCCGGCTCTCCACGGCCTGCTGTCCCAGATGCAGCAAAGTCTGCGCGGCGGGCACCGGCGCTGCCAGAAAGGCCGCCAGCACCAGCGCGGCGCTGCGGGCAAAGATGCACAGCGCTGCAAACAGCACCGCAGCCTGCAAAAAGGGCACTGCCCTGCTCTGCCCCGCAGGCAGACGCCAAGGCTCTCTGCTGCGCATGGCAAGACCTCCTTTCTTCACCCCGTCAGCCAGCAGAGCTGCTGCACGGTAAGGCGGGGCTGCAAGGCGCGGTTGACGCTGCCCGCCAGCAGAGCCGCGCCGTGGGCGATGACGCTGTCCAATGCGCGGGGCGTGACCACAAGGTCTGCGCCCTCCTGCGCTTGCATCAGGGTGGGGATGCCCGCCGCCACCACCGGCACGCCAAGGGTGTCCCGGGTCAGGTGGCGGGTGTGGTCGGCCTGCGCCGGGTAGAGCCCCGTGTCCGAAAACTGCACCGTGCGCCCCAGCCGCTGCCCCTCGGCGGAGCAGAGACTGTCCACGCAGATCACCGCCGCCGGGTGCAGCTGCCCCACCAGCGCCGCCGCCAGCTGCTGAAGCGAAAGCCCGGTGGCCGCCGCCACCCCGGGCGCAACGGCTGCTACCGGGCGCAAGCCCCGCACCGGCGGGGCAGCGCCCGCGCCCATGGTGACAAGGATGCGCTGCACCGTGCGCGGGCCAAGGGCATCGGCGGTGATGCGGCGGTTGCCCACACCCAGCACCAGCACCGGCCCTTCCGGCGGCAAAAGGGCGCGCAGCTCCCGGGCGCACACCTCGATGACGGCGGCGTCCCGCTCGTCCAGCACGCTGACGCTGGGCATTTCCAGCGTCACATACCTGCCCCGGGGACGGCTGAGCCCCTCGCGGGCGATCTCCACCCGGGTCACTGTCACCCCGCCGTGGCGGGCGGTGGCCAGCCGCACCCCTGCGGGCAGCGGCTGCGCCGCGCCGCTGAACAGCTCGTCAGCCATATCCGTAGTACGCATTTTCCACACTCTCCGTTCCTTTTTTGGGGCAAAAGCCCGCTTTCTTGCCGGAAAGTATGGGAAAAATAAAACTTTTCCAAACAAAAATCAAAAAAACGCTTGCGCTGGTACGCGAAATATGGTATCATAGGGTGCGCTGTTATAGGTAGCCAAGGAGGTGGAACGAATGCCTAACATCAAATCTCAGAAGGACCGCGTCGTGCAGGCTGCTGCAGAGCAGGCTCACAACAAGGCCATTAAGACCAACCTGAAAACAGTCGTCAAGAAGGCAGACGCTGCCATCGATGCGAATGCCGCTGACAAGGACGCAACCGTCCTGGCTGCTGTTTCCGCGATCGACAAGGCTCGCGCTAAGGGTGTCATCAAGAAGAACACCGCCAGCCGCAAGATCAGCCGTATGGCAAAGCGTGCTAACAAGAACGCTTGATCGCGCAGTTTGATTGACGAACAAAACCTCTGTACCGGGTACCCGGCACAGGGGTTTTTGTTTTTTCCGCTGTTATGTCCCGCACAGCGCGGCAAGGCTCTGCCGCTGCACCGGCTCCAGCAGCTGCTCCGGCGGCAACGGCTGCGGCGGCACCGCCATCCACCACGCCGCCCACGCGGCGGGCACAAGCACTGCCAGCGAAAGCCCCGGGTACAACAGCGCCGGCTCGTGCAGCCACGGACTGCCCGGCGGCAGCACCAGCGCCGTGCACAGGCACAGCGCCGCCCACAGCTCCCATAATACGGTCTGACCGCTGTGTTTCATCCGCTTCACCTCCGTTTTGCCCCCAGTTTACCAGCCGCCGGGTGCAAAATATAGCGAAGCAGCGCGGACAAAACATCAGTTCTGGTCGTGGCTCTTGCCCGCAAGGCTGCACACCACGCCGCAGACAAGGCTTGCGGTGATGCCCGCAGAAGCAGCAGTCAGCCCGCCGGTCAGGATGCCGACAGCACCCTTTTCCGCCACGGCGGTGCGCACCCCTTTTGCCAGCAGATGCCCGAAGCCCAGCAGGGGCACGCTCGCCCCCGCACCGGCAAACTCTGCCAGCGGCGCATACAGCCCCACTGCCGAGAGCACCACCCCCGCCACCACATAGCCGGTCAGAATGCGTGCCGGGGTCAGCTTTGTCAGGTCGATGAACAACTGCCCCACCGCGCAGATAGCGCCGCCCACTAAAAATGCCCACAGATAGTTCATTTCAGTTCTCCTTTTCCGGCGCGGTCAGCTCTACCAAGTGCGCCACCGCCGGGATGCTCTCCTTCTGCAAAAAGGTTGTCTGGCTCATCAGCGCCCCGGTGGCGATAAACAGCACCCGGCGGCTGCCGCGGCGCAGCAGCTTTGGCAGGATATGCGCGCAGAGTACGGCGGCGCAGCAGCCCGCGCCCGAACCGCCGCTTTTTACCCGCTGCTCCCCGGCATCGTAGAGCAGACAGCCGCAGTCCGCGTGGTTTTTCAGCAGCAGACCCTCTGCCGCCAACAGCTCCCGCAGCATCTGACTGCCCACCAGCCCAAGGTCGCCGGTGTAGACGCAGTCGAAATCCCGCAGTTCTGCATGGGTATCGGCAAGATACTGCAGCAGCGTAGCGGCGGCTGCCGGTGCCATGGCTGCGCCCATGTTGTTGATATCCTTGATGTTATAATCCTGCACCCGGCCAAGGGTCGCGGCGGCAATGCCCACCCCCTGCCCTGCCGGGCGCAGCAGACAGCACCCGGCGGCGGTAGCCGTCCACTGGGCGGTAGGGGTGCGCACCGCGCCGTAACTCAGTGGGGTGCGGAACTGACGCTCTGCCGCGCAGAAATGACTGGAAGTCATCGCCAGCAGGTTCTGCGCCGCCCCGCTGCTGCACAGCGCCGCGCCCAGCGCCAGCGCCTCGGCCATGGTGCTGCACGCCCCGAACAGCCCCGCAAAGGGCACGCCCAGTTCCCGCAGCGCGTAGCCGGAGGCGGTGCACTGCGCCTGCAGATCTCCCGCCAGCGCAAGGTCCACCTGCTCTGCAGGCAAGCCAGCCTTTTGCAGGCAGAGCCGCGCCGCCCGCAGCTGCAACTGCTTTTCGGCGGCTTCCCAGCTGCGCTGTCCCAGCCGATTGTCGGTGGTCAGTTCGTCAAAGCCCGCTGCCAGCGGGCCCTCGCTCTCTTTTTTGCCGCCCGCCGCCGCCTGTGCGGCGATGACCGGCGGGGTATGGAACAACAGGGTATCGCCCCGGCGCTCTGTCATAAAAAATTTCTCCTTTTCTGCAAAAAATGCCCCGGAACGTGCTATACTGGTGCTGTGGCACTGCAATATCCGGCGGGGCTGTTCCGTATTATAAGGCAGAAGCCCCCAGCAGCCACAGCACCGCGCCGTACACCACCGCCGCCAGCGTGCCGTACACGATGACCGGCCCGGCGATGAGGAACATCTTGGCTCCCGTGCCCGGTACACGGCCCTCGGCCTTGAACTCGATGGCCGCACTGACCACCGCGTTGGCAAAGCCAGTGATGGGTACCAGCGACCCCGCCCCGGCCTTTGCCGCCAGCTTCTGGTACCAGCCCAGCGTGGTCAGCACCGCCGAGAGCAAGATCAGGGTGCAGCTGGTCAGGGTGCCCGCCGTTTCGGCGTCCGCGCCCTGCCGCAGAAACAGCTGCCGCAGCCCTTCGCCCAGCAGACAGATGCCGCCGCCCACGCAGAACGCCCAAAGGCAGTCTGCCAAAAGCGGCGAGTGCGGCCCGGCCTTCTGCACCCGGCGTGCGTATTCCTGCGCTGTCATCTTCATCTTCCCGCGCCCCCTTTTGCGGATAGTCTGCCCGGGGCGGCGGGCACTTATCCTTTTTTGTGAAAGAAGGTAGGTTCTATGTATTCTTCCCACCACCATAAACATCATGCCCGGCGTCTGCTCTGCCTGACGGCGCTGCTCTGCTTTGCGGCGGGCGGCACCGCCTACGCCTGCACCCGCAAAGCTGCGGTGCCGCAGCTGCCCGAGCTGTCTGCCGAGAGCCTTGAGCAGCCCGCCGAATACGGCGCGCAGCAGAGCACCCTTACCGCCGCACAGGCACAGGCCATCCTGGATGACCCCCGTATGATCCTTGTGAGCCGCACCCACCCGATAACGGAGGACTATCCTGTCGAGACCAAGGAATGCGGCTCGGCTACCGCCATCAACAAGACTTTGCAGACCGAAGCCGCCGATGCCTTTCTTTCCATGCAGGCCGCTGCCGCCAAGGACGGCGTGGATGTGCGGATGCAGAGCGGCTACCGCAGCGTCAGCTACCAGAAAAAGCTGTACGACAACAAGACCCAGTATTACCGCAGCAAGGGCCTGAGCGAAGCCGCCGCCCGGGAAAAGGCCGCTACCATCGTCAACCCGCCGGGCTGCTCGGAGCACAACTGCGGCCTTGCCGCCGACCTGAACAGCCCGGAGCACACCACCCTTGACACCGGCTTTGCCGACACCGCCGCCTTCCGCTGGCTGTGCGAGAACGCGGAACAGTACGGCTTTATCCTGCGCTACCCCAAGGAAGCCGAAAGCGTGACCGGCATCACCTACGAGCCGTGGCACTGGCGCTATGTGGGCGCGGAAAACGCCGCCCTGCTCAACCAGAGCGGCCTGTGTCTGGAGGACGCGGTAGCCGTTTTGCAGCGCATTGCCGCCGGGGAGACCGTGACCGGTTAAAATCCGATGAAAACTGCCGGAAAACCCTGTGGGGTGCGTTGCAATTTACCTGCCGTTATGGTAAGATAAATACAGTCTGCCCGTGTGCGCGGTGCAGCCCCGCACCCCGACAAACGAATTCAACAAAAGAAGGAATATTTTATGATAAACCGCACAAAACTCTCTGTGATCGCCGTCAGCGCCGTGCTGGCTGTTGCCCTGACTGGCTGCGGCGGCAGCGCTTCTTCCGCGCCGTCCTCCGTGTCCAGCGCCGCCACCTCTGCACCGGCTTCCAGCACTGCCGCCCCGGCGGCGGATGCCACCGAAAACGGCACCGCCGATTTGGATGGTATCGTTAGCAGCCTGTTGGAAACTAACACGATCTCAAATCAATTCGAGATTGACCCTATTAGTATCGAATATGATTTTCAGTTAAAGGCTGAAGATATTGTTAGTTACAAGGGCGTAAAGAGCAACGACAACGGCGATGCCGGTTTAGTTATCGCCGTTGAAGCTGCTGACGGTAAGGTTCAAAATGTTATTGACGGCATGAACGCCTACAAGCAGCAGTTGATTGACACTTGCAGCAATTATCCCGCTGAATTTGCACAGGCTTTGGAGAATGCCAACAATGCAATCATTGCCAGCAAGGGAAATCTTGTCATCATGGTTGTCAATTCCAACGAGTGCACCGCAGACCTGAACAGTGCTGTGGACAGCGCCCTGAACAGCTGAATCTGACCTTCTGAGCCGGTGCCATCTGCGGCATCGGCTTTTTTCAGTCAAGCCCTCCCGCACCCGGGATGGAAAAACCGTTATTGCCCGCAAAACTTGTAAAAAAGGAGGCTGACCCCTTGGTTTTCAGCACCATCATCTTCCTGTTCCGCTTTTTGCCCATCACGCTGGCGCTGTACTATCTTGCCCCTGCAAAACTGAAAAACACCGTGCTGTTTTTGTGCAGTCTGGTGTTCTACTGCTGGGGCGAGGTGCGCTTTTTCCCGGTCATGGTGGCGCTTATCCTCATCAACTACCTCAGCGGCCTTGCCATCGAGCACTTTGATGCAAAGCCCGCGCTGCGCCGCTTCTTTCTGCTGGTGGCGCTCATTGGCAGCTTAGGGATGCTGTTCTACTTCAAGTACGCAAACTTTGTGCTGCGCAGCGCAAACGCCCTGCTGGGCACCGCCTTTGCCGAGATACAAGGCATCGGCACCTTGCCGCTGGGCATCAGCTTCTACACCTTCCAGACCCTTTCCTACTCCATCGACGTCTACCGCCGGGATGTAAAAGCCGAGCGCAACATCATTGATTTCGGCGCTTATGTGGTCATGTTCCCGCAGCTCATCGCGGGGCCTATCGTCAAGTACCGGGACGTCTCCGACCAGCTGCACGTCTACAAGCACCGCTATAACCTCAAGCAAATTGAAGAGGGCATGACCCTGTTCACCTTCGGTCTTGCCAAAAAGGTGCTGCTGGCGGACGCCGTGGGCGCATTGTGGACGGACATCATCGGGGTGGCTGACAGCCCCTCCACCACCTTTGTGGGTCTGGCAAACGCTTCCACCCCGCTGGTGTGGCTGGGCATCATCGCATACAGTTTACAGCTGTACTTCGATTTCTCCGGCTACTCCCTCATGGGCATCGGCATGGGCAAGATGCTGGGCTTCGACTTCCCCGCAAACTTCAACTATCCCTATATCTCCGCTTCCATCACCGAGTTCTGGCGGCGCTGGCACATGACCCTGTCCGGCTGGTTCCGCGAGTATGTGTATATCCCGCTGGGCGGCAACCGCAAGGGGCTCAAGCGGCAGATCTTGAACCTGTTCATCGTGGAGCTGCTCACCGGCATCTGGCACGGCGCGAACTGGAACTTTATCTGCTGGGGTCTTTACTACTTTGTGCTGCTGGCGGCTGAAAAGCTGTTCCTGCTGCCTTACCTGAAAAAAGGCAGGGTGTGGCCGCATTTCTACACCCTGTTCCTCGTGGTGGTAGGCTGGGCGATGTTCGTGGGCAACGACACCGGCGTATCCTTCGGGCTGCTGTTCCAAAAGCTCTTTGTCCCCTCCGGCGGGGTGTCGCCGCTGTATTTCCTGCGGAACTACGGCGTGCTGCTGGCGGTAAGCGTGGTGTGCTGCACCCCGCTGATCGAAAAGCTGTGGGATGTGCTGCGCAAGAACGTAGTCACCCGCTGCGCCGCCATCCTGACGCTGCTGGTGGTCTCCACCGCCTATGTGGTGGGCAGCACCAACAGCCCGTTCCTGTATTTTAACTTTTAAGGAGGCGGGAAGATGTCCAAACACGAGAAAAAGACCTCCTCCCTTTTGCACTATCCGGTGCTGGTGGTGTTCAGCCTGTTCTTCATCGGGCTGTTCGCGCTGGATATGGTCACCCCGGACCGCAGTTACAGCGAGCTGGAAAACACCACCCTCAGCCAGCGCCCGGCGCTGACCCAGTTCACCGCCAAGGGGCTGAACAGCTACTTTACTGCCTACACCAAATACGTCAAGGATCAGGTGGCGGGGCGCGACCAGTGGATCAGCCTGCAGAGCGTGGTGGAGACCACCCTGCTGCAAAAGCAGCAGAGCGGCGGCATCCTGCTGGGCAAGGAGCACATGATGTTCCCCCGCACCTACGGGCTGCTTTCCAGCGAGGAGCGCACCCTGCCCAAGAACACCGCCGCGCTCACCAGCCTGTGCCAGCGCTACCCGGGCAAGGTGAATGTGCTGCTGGCACCCGCTGCCAGCGATATCTACAAGGAGAACGTGCCCGCAAACGCCCCCCTGCTGGACGAGGACGGCTATCTTGACCAGCTTTCCGCTGCGGTGCAGGCTGCAGGCGGCAGCTTTGTGGACGTGCGCCAGACCCTTGCCGCCCACAAGAGCGAGTATATCTACTACCGCACCGACCACCACTGGACGAGCCTTGGCGCCTACTACGCTTACAGCCAGCTGTGCGATGCCCTTGGCCTTGCCCCCTTTGACACCGCCGCCCACACCGCCCTGACTGCCGATCACTTTTACGGCACTCACTACGCCAAGGCGCGCACATGGAACGCCGTGCCGGACGTGATCACCTACTACGACCTTGCCAACACCCTGACGGTATGGAACGTGACGGCGGCGGGTCAGCCCGCCGAGGGGCAGACCACCGGCCTGTATGATACGGAGAAGCTTTCCGTCTACGACAAGTACGCCATGTTCCTGCACGGCAACAACGGCCTGAGCCGGGTGCAGGGCAACGGCAGTGGGCGCATCCTTGTCATCAAGGACAGCTACGCCAACTGCTTTGTGCCCTACCTGACCGCCAACTACGCCGACATTGACGTGGTGGATTTCCGCAACTACAACTACGGCTTGGATCAGCTGATCGCCGATAACGGCTACGACCAGATCCTTGTGCTGTACAATTTTGACAGCTTCAAGAGCGACCCCTACCTCTACCGCGCCGGGGTGACGGGGTAAAACAACCAAATGCCTAAATTATTGCAGTCTATTTTCACAAATTTGCAGCCGCAATTTCATGCGTCCCGCCAGTTTTTGCACAGATGTGCCAAAACCCCTTGATAAAATCCGACTGCTGTTGTAGAATGACCATATAGAGAACAATGCTCTATCGGCACTTGGATATAGACGCCGTGGGATCGGGATGCAATGCGGCATTTCCCCTTGACAAAGGAGTATTGAAAATGAAAAAGATGAATTATCCCGCAGATTATGCGGTACTTTCCAACGAAGAAATGACCTATACCACCGGCGGCGGCACGATCGATGATGCTGCCGGGATCGCCACTACTGCCGCAACGGTCGTAGGCGCTGTAGTGCTGGCTTCCAGCTATGTCTGGGGCATTGGGCAGGCACGCACATGGCTGCAGCAGGAGGGCAACAAAGACGGCAACTTCTTTACCGTGCTGGGCCGCGCTACCGATGCCATTGCCGCCGACATGAGCAAGTCTGCCAGCAACTTTGTACGGGACGCCGTTTCCGCCACCACGGTAGTGGCACTGGCTCCCCTGAGCGCCATCCTGCTGATTGTGCGCTGAACCTTTTAATCAGATAAAACGGTGCGTTTGGGTGCACCGTTTTGGATAGCTTTGTTTCAAAAGGAGTGTTATTATGGAAAAAATGATGATGCCCGCGTACTACAATGTACTGTCCACTGAGGAAATGACCTACACCGAAGGCGGCGCTACTGCCACCATGACCGAGGCTCTGCTGTGCTGGCTGATTCCTCCGTATGGCTGGTTCAGAGGCGTGACCGCTGTCCGCGACTACCGCCGTAAGAACCCCAACACTTGGACTGAGACCGGTCTGGATGCTCTGACTGCCGACATGAACAAGGGCGCTGCCAACGCCATCCGTGACATCGCCTGCACCGCTTACATGATCAGCTCCAGCGCTACCGGTGTCGGTCTGATCATCAATGCAGCAGTCATCCTGCTCTGATCCATCTTATCTCATAAGACCGGCTCGGAGTACACCAAAGAACAAAGCAAGCGGAGGCGCTGCCCGAAAGGGCAGCGCCTCCGCTGTTTTTGTGGTTTCAAACGCAAAAAACGGCGGCACGCTCCGATGGAACGCGCCGCCGTTTGGTATTTTATGCGTTGAACATATCTTTCAGCTTTTTGAAGAAGCCCTTACGCTTTTCGTAGTTTTCTTCTTTCAAAGTGCCCTCAAATTTTTTCAGGGCATCGCGCTGGGTCTTGTTCAGCTTTTTGGGGATCTCCACCTCGCACTTGACGTACATATCACCGCGGCCACGACCGTTCAGGTACTGGATACCCTTGCCGCGCAGGCGGAAGGTGGTGCCGCTCTGGGTGCCCTCGGGCACGGTGTACTCCACCTTGCCGTCAATGGAGGGTACGGTGACGCTGTCGCCCAGCACAGCCTGACTGTAAGTGATGGGCACGGTGACCCACACATCGTAGCCGTCGCGCTGGAACACCTCGCTGGGGCGCACACTGACCATGACGATGACATCACCGGCGGGGCCGCCGTTGGTACCGGCATCGCCCATGCCGCGCAGTGCAAAGCTCTGGTCGTCGTCGATGCCCATGGGGATGGACACCTCCAGCGTCTTTTTGGTGGCTACCTTGCCGCTGCCGTGGCAGACCTTGCAGGGGTTCTTTACCAGCTTGCCCTTGCCGCCGCAGCGGGAGCAGGGCTGCTGGGTCTGCATCACGCCAAAGGGGGTGCGCTGCTGGCGGATGACAAAGCCACGTCCGCCGCAGTCCGGGCAGGTCTCGGGGCTGCTGCCGGCGGCGCAGCCGGAGCCGTGGCACTCAGTACACTCCTGCTGACGGGTGATGGTAATGTTCTTCTTGCAGCCGTGCACGGCCTCGTCAAAGCTCAGGGTGATGCGCACCCGGATGTCCTGACCCTTGCGGGGGGCGTTGGGGTTAGCTTGACGGGACGAGCCGCCGAAGCCGCCAAAGCCGCCGCCGAAGATATCGCCAAAAATGTCGCCCAAGTCCACACCGTCGCCGCCAAAACCGCTGAAGCCGCCGGGGCCGCCGCCGTTCTGTGCTGCGTAGGTGGGGTCAACCCCGGCAAAGCCGTACTGGTCGTACAGCTGGCGTTTCTTCGGGTCCGAGAGCACCTCGTTTGCTTCGTTGATCTCCTTGAACTTTGCCTCGGCGTCCTTATCGCCGGGGTTATAGTCCGGGTGGTACTTCATGGCAAGCTTGCGGTATGCCTTTTTGATCTCGGCATCGCTTGCGCCCTTGGATACCCCCAGCACTTCGTAATAATCACGCTTTTCCTGTGCCATATCCACTCACCTCTCCGGGAACGCCCTCCCCGGGTAACGCCCCGGTCGGTTCCTCACTCTATAAACCAGCAAGAGCCGCCCCGGCCTAAACCGGAGCGGCTTTTGCTTTATTGCGCGTGTGCCCGCCGGTTTGGCCGGACACAGCGCTTTGTTTCAGACTTAGACTTCCTTGAAGTCGGCATCCACAACGCCGTCATCGTTGGGCTTTTCGTTGGTTGCGCCTGCGTCAGCACCGGGCTGTGCACCGGCGGCCTGCTGTGCGGCAGCGGCTGCCTGATACATCTTCTCGAACACCTGGCTCAGGGCTTCCTGCTTTGCCTTGATGTCGTCCACGTTGCCGGACTGGACAGCGGTCTTGAGGTCAGCAAGCTTTGCCTCGGCATCGCTCTTCACGTCTGCGGGCAGCTTGTCGCCGTTCTCTTTCAGCATCTTCTCGGTCTGGAACACCATCTGGTCGGCACCGTTGCGGATATCGACCTCTTCACGCTTCTTCTTATCGTCGGCAGCAAACTGCTCAGCTTCCTTCACAGCCTTGTCGATGTCCTCCTTGGACATATTGGTGGAAGCGGTGATGGTGATGTTCTGCTCCTTGCCGGTGCCCAGATCCTTGGCGCTGACCTTCACGATGCCGTTGGCATCGATATCGAAGGTAACTTCGATCTGAGGCACGCCACGGGGAGCCGGTGCAATGCCATCCAGATGGAACACACCCAGACTCTTGTTGTCGCGGGCAAACTCACGCTCGCCCTGCAGCACGTTGACCTCAACAGAGGGCTGGTTGTCGGCTGCGGTGGAGAACACCTGGCTCTTGTGGGTGGGGATGGTGGTGTTGCGGTCGATGATCTTGGTGCACACGCCGCCCAGCGTCTCAATGCCAAGGCTCAGCGGGGTGACATCCAGCAGCAGCAGACCCTTCTTCTCGCCGTTCAGAACGCCGCCCTGAATAGCAGCACCGACAGCCACGCACTCATCGGGGTTGATGCCCTTGAAGGGCTCGCAGTTCAGTTCCTTCTTCACTGCATCGTAGACAGCGGGGATACGGGTGGAACCACCGACCATCAGCACCTTCTTCAGGTCGGAAGCGCGCAGACCTGCATCCTGCAGAGCCTTGCGCACGGGGGTCATGGTGCGGTCGACCAGATCAGCGGTCAGCTCGTTGAACTTTGCGCGGGTCAGGGTCATATCCAAGTGCTTGGGGCCGGTAGCATCGGCGGTGATGAAGGGCAGGTTGATCTGGCTGCTCATTGCGCTGGACAGCTCGATCTTAGCCTTCTCGGCAGCTTCCTTCAAGCGCTGTGCAGCCATCTTGTCCTTGCGCAGGTCGATGCCGTTCTCGGTCTGGAAGGCGTCTGCCATCCAGTCGATGATGCGCTGGTCGAAGTCATCGCCGCCCAGATGGGTATCGCCGTTGGTGGCCAGAACCTCGGTAACACCGTCGCCCATCTCGATGATGGACACATCGAAGGTGCCGCCGCCCAGGTCGTAGACCATGATCTTCTGGTCGTCTTCCTTATCCACACCGTAAGCCAGAGCAGCTGCAGTGGGCTCGTTGATGATACGGCGGACATTCAGGCCGGCAATGGTGCCTGCGTCCTTGGTGGCCTGACGCTGGCTGTCATTGAAGTAGGCAGGCACAGTGATGACCGCCTCGGTGACGGTCTCGCCCAGATAAGCCTCGGCATCAGCCTTCAGCTTCTGCAGGATCATAGCGCTGACCTGCTGGGGAGTGTACTCCTTGCCGTTTAGGGTCACCTTGTGGTCGGTGCCCATCTGACGCTTGATGGAAGAAACGGTGTTGTCGGGGTTGGTGATAGCCTGACGCTTTGCAACCTGACCTACCAGACGGTCGCCGGTCTTGGTGAAGCCGACAACGGACGGGGTGGTGCGGGCACCCTCAGAGTTGGCGATGACAACAGGCTCGCCGCCCTCCATAACAGCCACGCAGCTGTTGGTAGTACCAAGGTCGATACCAATAATCTTACTCATAATGAAGTCTCCTCTCGAAAGAACAAATCTTGTTTATATGATGCTTATGATGATGTCAAGCGGATGTTATTGCAAACTCCCTTGCGGGAGGTTCGGCTTATTTATTCGGCCACCACAACGGTTGCATGGCGGATGATCTTGTCACCCAGCTTGTAACCCTTCTGGAAAACGGTGACCACCGTGCCGCTCTCCTGCCCGTCCGGGGCGGGGATCTGCTGCACAGCATTCATAAAGTTGGGGTCAAAGGGCTTGCCCAGCACCTCGATCTCCTCCACATGGAGGGCTTCCAGTGCCTTTGCCGCCTTATCCAGCGTCATGACCACGCCCTTTTTGTAGTTCTCATCGGTGGTGGGGGCGTTGGCTGCCATATCCAGCGTATCCAGAATGGGGATGATCTTTTCCACTGCGTGGGAAACACCGTCGCCAAACTTCTGGTCGGCCTCGCGGGTGGAGCGCTTGCGGTAGTTGTCGTACTCGGCAGCCATGCGCAGCAGCTGATCCTTGGCCTGTGCGGCGTTCTTTTCCGCTGCATCCAGCTTAGCCTTAACGGCTTCCATCTCCCGGGCCTTCTTGTTGAACCAGCCGCCGTCCTTCTTCTTGTCCTCTTCGGCGGCAGCTTCGGCAGCAGCCTGTTCGGGCGCTGCGGCAGCGGTCTTTTCCTCGGGGGCAGTTTCCGGCTGCTCGGTCTCGGGCACCGTGTTCTTTGCTTCTTCGCTCATTCCAGATCCTCCTTATAGATCACAGTCCGCCGTGGTACGGCAGCCTGCGGGGTGTCTTTTCGTTTACCGCTCATGCCCTCGCCCAGCTGGTCTGCAAACTCGTGCAACAGGGGCATCAGCTTCTGGAAGGGCATCCGGGTGGGGCCGATCAGGGCAATGGAGCCCCACAGCCCGCCGCCTACCAGATACCGGTCGCTCACGATGCACAGCCCGGGGATCTGCGGTTCCAGATCCTCGCCCAGCAGCACGCTTTCGCTGCGGTTTTCCGGGGGTGCGATCAGGCTTGCGGCCTGTTCCTCGTCGTTCAGCAGGGTAAGGATATCACCCACCCTGCCGTCCAGCTGCGGCCAGTCCAGCAGGTACTGCTCGCCGCCCAGAAATACGTGGGGCTTTACGCTGTCCTGCAAAATTGCGGCTGCGGCGCTGACCACCGGCACAAGCTCCGGTGCGATCTGGCTGCACAGCTCGCTGAGCATCCGGGTGGAAAGATCCACCGGTGCCACAAAGGTAAGGTTGCGGTTGAGCAGCGCCGCAAGGGCGGCTGCATTTTCCCGGGAAAGCCCGGTGCGTACCCGCGCCACCCGGGTGCGGACGTAACCGGCGGTGGTCACAGCCAGCACAGCGGCTGCGCTGCGGCCCACCTGCACCACCTCGTAATGGGCGATGCACAGATCCTCGGCGCAGGGGGTGCTGACGGCGGCGGTGCAGCCGCTGATGGCGGCCAGCGCCTTGGCAGCGCCCTGTGCCAGCTTTTCCGGCTCGTGGTCAAGGCTGGCGAACACCGCATCCACCCGGGCGCGGGTAACGCGGTCCAGCGGCTGATCGTCGGTAAGCAGATTATCCAGATAATACCGGTAGCCCTTGGCGCTGGGCACACGCCCTGCGCTGGTGTGGGGCTGCTCCAGCAAGCCCAGCTTTGTCAGCGCCGCCATCTCGTTGCGCAGCGTTGCGCTGGACACTGCCATATCAAAGTAGTTTGCCAGCACGCTGCTGCCCACCGGCTCGCCCTCAAGGCCATACAGCGCCACGATCGCCTGCAAGACCCGTTGCTTGCGTGCATCCATCGTCATAGCGCCTGCCTCCTTTTTGTATCGCTTTTGTTTGTTTAGCACTCCTTGTTCCTGAGTGCTAAGACCATTATAATCGTTTTTGCCCTGCTGTCAAGCCCTTTGCAAAAATGTTTATAAAGATTCATAATTCTGTCATAAAGGGGGGTGTGAACTCCCTCAGTCAAAGCCTGCGGCTTTGCCAGCTCCCTCTGGGAGGGAGCCTCTGGCGCGCCCGCAAGCTTTGCACTTTAGCCGGAAACTGTACCGCTATGCCAAAGACCCCATCCCAGAGGGGGCTGGCATCGCGCAGCGATGACTGGGGGAGTTTGTTTCCCACGACCCCAACCCGTGAAAATGGGGTACAGAAACGCCCGCAGGCGTTTCTGTACCCCGAAATATAAAATGTTTTCCGCTGATGATGGCCAGAGCGCAGCGGAGGCCATTCAAAATCGTCCCGCCTTATTCCTCCATCTGCTTTGCCAGAAAGGCCGCTGCCACCGCCACTGCCTTGCACTGGGCGTCCTCCGGGCAGGCGGCGCGGTCCTCGGTCAACAGACCCACCGCGCCGGTCACGTCCCCGCCCGCCAGCACCGGCGCGGCGCATAGCAGCACCCGGGGTGCGCCCTCGCAGGGCAGCAGGGTCTTTTCCGGGTTGCCGGGGCTCTGGTAGGGCTTGCGGGCTTCCATCAGCTTTTCCAGCGGCTGGCTTATGCTGCGGTCTGCCAGCTCCCGCCGCCCGCTGCCGCTGACCGCCAGAATGCGGTCCCTGTCGCACACAAAGGCGGTCAGCGCAAACTGGCGGCTGAGCACCTCTGCCAGCTGAGCGGCAAGGGTGTTCACCTCGCCCATGGGCGAGTACTTTTTAAAGATCACTTCCCCGTCGCCGGTGGTAAAGATCTCCAGCGGGTCGCCCCGCCGGATGCGCTGGGTGCGGCGGATCTCCTTGGGGATCACCACCCTGCCAAGCTCGTCGATGCGGCGCACGATACCGGTTGCTTTCATTTATAGTGTCCTCCTTTTGGTTTCCTTTGTATGTAGTATCTGTCAGCGGCGGCAAATTATACCGGCAGCGCATTTTTTGCTTTGCCCGCCGCATTGCGTTCCGGGCGGGGTTCTGCTACAATAAATAGGAATAAACCCAAAGAAAGCAGGTGTCCGCATGGCACACATCCTTATTCTGGGCGGCGGTGCCGCCGGACTGGCCGCTGCGCTGGCGGCTGCACAGGCCGCACCCGCTGCCCGCGTCACGGTGCTGGAGCGCAACCCCAAGGTGGGCAAAAAGCTGCTGGCTACCGGCAACGGCCGCTGCAATCTGGACAACACCGCCATCGCGCCGGAGAAATATTTCACCGCCGACCCCGCCGCGCTGCGGCCTTTGCTGGCGGCGGTGGATGCCGCCGCGCCGCTGGCGTGGTTCGAGCAGCTGGGGCTGTACACCCGCACCGATGAAGCCGGGCGGGTGTACCCCTATTCCAATCAGGCCGCCGACGTGCTGGCGCTGCTGGAGCTGCATTTGCAGCGGCACAAGGTACAGCTGCGCACCGGCTGCACGGTAAGCACCCTGCGGCAGAGCAAGGGCGGCTACGCCGTACAATTTGCAAACCCCGAGGGCGATATGGAAAGCCTGCGGGCAGATGCCGTTATCTGCGCCATGGGCGGTGCTGCCGGGCCGCAGTTCGGCACGGACGGCTTCGGCACCCGCTTTGCCGCCGCCTGCGGCGGGCAGATGCGCCCGCTCTACCCCTGCCTGACCGCCCTGCAATGCGCAAAGCCGAACAAGAGCCTTGCGGGCATCCGCGCCAAGGCCGCTGCCCGCCTGCTGGACGGCGACCGGGTATTGGCTGAAGAAATGGGCGAAGTGCAGTTTACCGACTACGGGCTTTCCGGCATCTGCATCATGCAGCTGTCCGGCCTGCTTGCCCCCGGGCGCAGCCCGAAGCACCCGGCAGTGGAGCTTGATCTCTTCCCCGCTGTGCCGGAGACAGAGCTTGCCGCCCTGTTTGCGGCGCGTGTACCGCTGCTTGCCGAGGACACGGCGGCGGCGTTCTGGCTGGGGCTTTTGCACGGCAAGCTTGGCCGCGCCCTCTGGGCTGCCGCCGCCCTGCCGGATACTGCCCCCCACGCCCTGCCCGCAGGCAGCTGGCAGAAGCTTGCCCACACCGCCAAGCACTGGCGGTTCGAGGGGCTTACCCCCTGCGGCTGGCGGCAGGCGCAGACCACCGGCGGCGGGCTTGCTCTGACCGAGGTAGAGTCCACCTTCCAGTTCAGGGGCTGTCCGGCGCTGTACTTCGTGGGGGAAACGTTGGACTGCGCCGGAAGCTGCGGCGGCTTCAACCTGCACTGGGCGTTCGGCAGCGGCCTTGCCGCCGGGCGAGACGCCGCAAAGCACCTTTGCAGCCGAAAACGGTAACAAAAAAGGCTCCTGAAGCGCCAGCTGGCGCTTCAGGAGCCCTTTTTATTTTTACTCGCCCTTGGAAAGCAGCTTTGCACGCTCCAGTGCGGGGCGCAGTGCCAGATACAGCACCACGGCGCAGGCAGTGGAAGCCACACTGTTCACAAAGGTGACGCCGCCGGCGATCTTGGTCAGCGCCTGTGCCACGGTGTACTCCTGCCCAAAGATGTACACGTTGCGGAAGTAGCCAAGGAAGGGGTCGGTGAACACGTTCAAAAGCAGGCCGGAACCCGCAGAGACGATCACCTTGACCAGATACCCGGCGCTGTGACGATCCTGATCCCGCAGCTTGAACACCTTATGTGCCACGGCACCGCAGGTGATGCCGATGATAAACTTGAGCACAAAGGTGGTAATGGCGTAGCCCGGGTCACCGGCAAGGATATCTGCCAGCGCCAGACCGATGGCACCCGCCAGACCGCCGGATACACCGTCCAGCAGCAGCGCCGTCAGGGCAGTAAAGGTGTTGCCCAGATGGAACGAGGAGCCGCCGTAGAACGGGATGCGGAAGAACAGGTAGGCCACTAAGCTCAGCGCAGCCATCACGCCGGTAAGCGCCAGCTCGTGCACCGTAAAGCGGCGCTTGTACAGCACACTGAAAAACAGGATCAGGATAACGACGACTGCCAGCAGCAGCCACATTGCAGTAGTAGACATGATACTTTCCCTCCAATCGCGCCGATAACCCCACAAAACCACTTGACATTTGGTTGTTCGGCGGGTATGCTCCTATTATACGCAGAACTGACCCTATGAAAATACCCAGAACAAAGTTTTTTTATGGGGTCAGTTTGACGCAATGTCCAGACAGGAGGGACATTCTATGGTACATCTGACCACGGCACTGGACCCGGCTTCGGCGGTGCCGCTGTACGAGCAGCTCTACCGCAGCCTTGCCGCCGAGATGCGGGCAGGCACCCTGACGGCGGGCACCCGGATGCCCGGCAAGCGGCGGCTGGCGGCGGAGCTGTCGGTCTCAGTGAACACGGTGGACACCGCCTACCAGATGCTGGCAGCCGAGGGCTACCTGACTGCCCGGGAGCGCAGCGGCTTCACGGTGCAGGAGTATCTTGCCCTGCCGCAGGGGACGCAGCCGCCCACCGCACCCTCTGCACCGGCGGCAGCGCCCCCCGCCGATGCTGCCCCGCCGGTGCAGTTCGATCTATCCACCCGGGGCGTGGACCCGGGGCTGTTCCCCTTCCGCACATGGGCACGGCTGCAAAAGGAGCTGCTTTACTCCGCGCCGGAACTGCTCACCCCCGGGGATGCCCGGGGCGATGCCGCCCTGCGGCAGGCGCTGGCAGGGTATCTGGCCGAGTACCGGGGCGTGCAGTGCGACCCGGAACAGCTGGTGGTGGGCGCAGGGCTGGAATATCTGCTGGGACTGCTGGCCCCGCTGCTGCCCGGCCCCGCCGCCGTGGAGACCCCCGGCTACCCCCGCGCCCGGCAGGTGCTGGAAAACAACGGTGTGCCCTGCCGCTGTCTGCCGGTGGACGCGGACGGGCTGTCGCTGACCGCCCTTTCCGCCAGCGATGCGGCAGTGTGCTATGTCACCCCCAGCCACCAGTTTCCCACCGGGGTCACCATGCCCGCCGGACGCCGGGCAGAATTGCTGCACTGGGCAGCCCGCGCCCCGGGGCGGCGGTACATCATTGAGGACGACTACGACTCCGAGTTCCGTTTTGACACCCGCCCGCTGCCCAGCTTGCAGGGCATGGCGGGCGCAGACGGCCCGGTGGTGTACCTGTCCACCTGCTCCCGCAGCCTTGCCCCGGGCATCCGCATTGCCTACATGGTACTGCCCCGGCAGCTGCTGGGCGCGTGGCAGGAAAAATACGAGCTCTACTCCGGCACGGTAGGGCGGTTTGAGCAGCAGACGCTGGCGCGCTTTATCACCGGGGGGTATTTCACCCGGCACTTGGCGCGGGAGCGCACCGCCTACAAAGCCCGCCGGGATGCGCTGGCGGCGGCGCTGCGCAGTTCCTTTGCACCGGAAGAGCTGACCCTTGCGGGGCTGCACACCGGTCTGCACCTGTTGGCACAGCTGAAAGACCCGCCGCCGGACGCCGCCCTGCGGGCGGCTGCCCGGCAGTACGGGGTGCGCTGTTCCCTGCTGAGCGACTACGACCTGACCGGCACGGCACACTCTGCCGCCGGGACGCTGGTGCTGGGTTACGGCTCACTGCCGGACGCGGACTGCGCCGCCGCCGGGGAGAGGTTAAAAAAGCTCTGCACCGCCGCCCGGGAAGCATCGGACACCGTATAGTGCCCGCCCGCCCACTCCCCGGGCAGGGCATCGGCGGTGATGTCCACCGGCTCGGCGCTGGTGGCTAAAAATTCCAGCGTGCGTTCCAGTGTAGCAAGGTCTACGGCGGTCAGGCTGGTCAGCAGGCTGCTGCTCACCTCCCGCAGACCCTGCGGCAGGGTGGTGGGCAGCAGCTCCAGCGCCTGACGGAAAAACGCATCCCACACCGCCGCCCGGGCGGCGGCGCTGCGCCGGGGCGAAAGAGAAGTGTCAGCATCCAGCGCCGCTAAAAAGCTGTGGGCGTCGGCGGCAGAAATGCCCTGCACCCCGGTGCCCTTGCCGTACCGCGCCAGCTGCTCCGGGGTGAGCGCCCCGGTAAAACCCACCCGCACTGCGCCGTACCGCGCCGCAAGCTTTGTCAGCACCGCCGGGGCGATGGCAAGATAGTCGGTATCCTCCGGCAGGGCGAACACCTCGCCCAGCGCTTCCCGGCAGCGGGCAGGGCCTGCGGCGGCGTAACAGTCCGAAAGGGGGACATTTTTGCCCCCAAAGGGCACTTCCAGCGCGGCGGGCACCGCCAGCAGATGGATGCAGTTCTGCCCGGCGTTCAGGTAGGCCAGCACAAAGCCCGGGGTCTCGTCTGCCACGCACAGCAGCACGGTGCACCGGTCGGTGGCTTTGGGCAGACGGATGGGCACCCCGCTCTGGCTTTTTGCGGCCTGCCGCAGACTGCTGCGCAGCTGAGCGCGGCTGAGCAGCACCGTGCCGCCCACCAGCGGCAGCAGCACCAGCAGGGCGGCGCACAGCGCCGCCCAGAAGGGACGCCAGCCGCTGCGTTTTGCGTGTTTCATGGCTCTTTCCTCCTTTTTGTGCATAAAGCATAGCCCACCGGGCGACCCTTTATGCAGAAAGGCAGGGATGCTGTATGGATCAAACAGAAAAAAACAACGAAAAAGACCGTGAGGAGCAGGAGGATTTCTGGCTGACACTGGAACCCCTTCCCGCACCCGACCCTGATAAATCTCCGCTGCCCGCACCGCATGAGGAGTAATGGCGCTGCATAGGATGGTAAGGAAACTCCCTCAGTCAAAACCTGACGGTTTTGCCAGCTCCCTCGGGGAGGGAGCCTTTGGCATGGCGGGAAAGTTTGCGGTTAAACTGCAAACTTTCCGGGTGTGCTCGCTCCCCCTCGGGGGAGCTGTCGCGCAGCGACTGAGGGGCTATAAATGGAGAAGCGAAAAAGCGTTAAAGCGCTAGCGCCGACTGGCGCAGCGCTAGCTTTTTTGTGCTTCGACTTCTTCTTTAGGATTGTCAAGGGCGTGTAGCCCTTGACCCGTTGCGGGGTGGGTGGAGTCCAGAGGTAGGGAGGGGGGAGTCGGAACACCCCTCCCTGCCTCTGGCCCAGCGGAGCGTCTTTGCACGCTGAAAGCAGGCAGAAACTTTTCATCAGCAAAGGAGGCCACAGGATGCCAGAGCGGTTCATGCGGGGAATCGAGGTCGTGAACGGCATCGTGTGGGGGCCGGTGGGGCTGGGGCTGCTCTTCGGCACCGGGCTGCTGCTGACGGTGCGCACCGGGGGCTTCCAGCTGCGGCGGTGGGGCTACTGGATGCGGCACACCCTCGGTGCTATCCTGACCGACCGGAGCGTCACCGCCCATACCGCCCGCGAGGAACAGGCCATCAGCCAGTTCCAGAGCCTGTGCACCGCGCTGGCGTCCACCATCGGCACCGGCAACCTTGTGGGGGTGGCCACCGCCATCCTTTCCGGCGGGGCGGGGGCGGTGTTCTGGATGTGGGTCATGGCGCTGCTGGGCATGATGACCAGCTACGCCGAGAACGTGCTGGGTATCTACTACCGCCGCAAAGACCCGGCGGGCGGCTGGCGCGGCGGGCCGATGTACTACCTGCGGGACGGCCTTGGCGGCAAGCCGGGGCTGGTGCTGGCGGTGCTGTTTGCCGCGTTTTGTGCGCTGGCAAGCTTTGGCATCGGCAACCTGAGCCAGCTCAATTCCATCGCGGGCAACCTGAAAGCGGCCTTTAGCGTGCCGGAAGCCGTTACCGGCGCGGTGCTGGCGGCAGTGTCGGCGGTGATTTTGCTGGGCGGGCTCAAGCGTGTGGCTGCGGTGGCGGAAAGGCTTGTCCCCGCCATGGCGCTGCTGTACATCGTGGGTGCGCTCACCGTGGTGGGGGTGCACATCACCGCCGTTCCGGCGGCGCTTGCCGCCATCGTAAATGGTGCGTTCGGGCTGCGCGCCGCCGGTGGGGGCATCGTAGGCTACGGGCTGTCCCGGGCGATCACATGGGGCTTCAAGCGGGGTGCTTTTTCCAACGAGGCGGGGCTTGGCTCCTCGGTGATGGTGCACGCGGCTTCCAACGTAAAAGAGCCGGTGCAACAGGGGATGTGGGGCATTTTTGAGGTGTTTGCGGACACCATGGTGGTGTGCACCCTGACGGCGCTGGTGGTGCTGACCTCCGGCTGTGTGGATCTGGACACCGGGCGCATTGCCGCCGGGGCGGCGGGCAGTGCGCTGGTGGGGCAGGCCTTTGACGCCGTGTTCGGCACGCTGGGGTCAAAGCTCATCGCGGTGTGCATTCTGCTGTTCGCCTATTCCACCACCCTTGGCTGGAGCTGCTACGGCTGCAAGGCTGTGGAGTATCTTTTTGGTGCGGGGGCAGGGGCAGGCTACCGGGTGCTGTTCGTAGCGCTGATGCCGATGGGCGCAGTGATGCGGCTGGACCTTGCGTGGACGCTTTCCGACACCTTCAACGGCCTGATGATGCTGCCGAACCTCATCGGCGTAATTGCGCTGTCCGGCACGGTGGTGCGCATTACCCAAAACTACCTTGCCCGTAAGCTGCACGGCAGCCCCGCGCCGCCGCTGTTGTCGGCGGGCGAGACGATTTAGAATGCGCTCCGCGTTGCTCTGCGCATCATCAGCGGAAAAAAGATTTTTAATTTGTGGGTTCTGAAAAGCCTGCGGGCTTTTCAGAACCCCTTTTTCACAAGTGGGGTCGTAACCGGGAACAGCATTTGCAGCACCGCTTTCTTCGAAAGCGCGGCGCTGCCGTTTACCGTCAGGACTCCTCTCGTGAAAATAGCGTTTGGAGCGCTCCGCAGAGCGCGACAAACGCGAAATAAAAATAATAATTCCGCTGAAGATGGCTAGAGCGCAGCGGAAGCCATTTTAAATCGTCAGCCGTCCCCTTGTCCCAAGGCGGGGTTTGTGCTATGCTAGGGGATACAAGCGATTTTTTGCGCTGAGAGGAGGAACCCCATGGCCGCCGTAAAAACACGGAATACCGCTACCCTTATGACCGAGGGCAGCATTGTAAAAAGCCTGCTGCTGTTTGCCCTGCCGCTGATCTTCGGCAACCTGCTGCAGCAGATGTATAATACCGCCGACAGCATCATCGTGGGCAATTTTGTGGGCAGCAACGCCCTTGCCGCCGTGGGCTCCAGCGGGTCGCCCATCTACCTGCTCATCGGCTTCAGTCAGGGACTTGCCGTAGGTGCGGGCGTGGTGGTCTCGCAGTATCTGGGCGCGGGCGACCACAAGGAGACCCGCGAGGCGGTGCACACTGCCCTTGCTATTGCGGTGGTCATGGGGCTTTTGCTGACCGTGGGCGGCGTTGCCTGCGGGCGCGCTTTGCTGGTAGCCATGAACACCCCCGCCGAGGTGCTGGCGGACGCCGTGACCTATATCCGCATCTATTTTGGCGGGGTGCTGTTCAGCGTGGTGTATAACATGACCGCCGGCATCCTGAACGCCGCCGGCAACTCCCGGCGTTCGCTGGTGTATCTGGCATGGGCGTCGGTGACCAATATCGTGCTGGACCTTGTGTTCATTGTGGGGCTGCGGATGGGAGTGGCAGGTGCTGCCATCGCCACCGACTTAAGCCAGCTGGTGTCCTGCGTGCTGAGCCTGCGCTTTCTGATGAAAAGCGAGGACGCCTGCCGGGTGGAGCTTTCCGCCATCCGGCTGCACCGCAAAATGGCAGGCCGCATTATCCGGGTGGGTCTGCCCACCGGCATCCAGAACATGGTCATCTCCTTTTCCAACGTGCTGGTGCAGGCCAGCGTGAACAGCTACGGCGCCGCCGCCATGGCAGGCTTTGCAGCCTACATGAAGATCGACGGCTTCAACATTCTGCCGGTGAGCAGCATCAGCATGGCTGCCACCACCTTTGTGGGGCAGAACTACGGTGCGGGGCGTCTGGACCGGGTAAAGCGCTCGGTGTGGGTCACCCTTGCCATCGGGGTCATCTACACCCTTTGCACCGGCGCTGCCCTGCTGGCCGGGCAGGATGCCATCCTGCACCTGTTCACCGCCGACGAGGCCGTGGTCACCTACGGCAAGCTGGCCATGCGATGGTTCTGCCCGTTCTACTTCCTGCTCAGCATCCTGCACGGCCTTGCCGGTGCCGTGCGCGGCACGGGTGCCAGCATCCCGCCCATGGTGGTGCTGCTGGTCTCGCTGTGCCTGTTCCGGGTGGTGTGGATCCAGTTCCTGCTGCCCTTCTTTTCCGGCATCGAGGGCGTGTTCATCCTCTATCCCGTCAGCTGGGGTCTGGGCGCAGTGCTCATGATCCTGTATGCATGGAAGGGCAAGTGGATGGAGTATCATACATAACCATTTTTATAAACAATGACCCGCCGCACTGAAGGAGGTGCGGCGGGTCGTTGTTTTTTCAGGAACTTCTGTCAGGACAGCTTACCATGCAAAGCCCACGGAGTCCATGTCGATCTTCTTTTCCACCAGACCCAGACGGCTCTCGATAAAGTTCACCGCCATATCCGGCCATTGGGCGATCTGGGTGTAGTAATCCACATAGCCCTTGGTGCCAGTGCCCAAGCCCACACCGTGGGGCGCATCGGGTGCCAGATAGAAGCTAAAATCTTTGAAGGTATTCGCGCACTCCGGCAGAGAGGGCAGCATCATAGCGCTCAGGCCGTCCTTCTGCCCCACAACACCAAAGACCGGGGGCAGGTTGGGATTCTTCGTGAAGTCCAGACCGGTGACGAACAGTCCGTAGATGGGGATTGCCACATTCAGGTCAGCGCTCTCATAGTCCACAGCATCGCAGACGTAGCTGGGGTAGACCTTATCCGGGGTATTCGTAGTGCCGAACTGGTCGGCCACCACCTGCATCACATTCATGCCGCCAGCAGAGAAGCCCACAGCGATCATGATATCGGTCTTGCCGATGTGTTTTTCAGAGGCGTTGTGGCGGATGTAGCGGATGGCGCGTGCCAGATCCAGCCGCTGATCCACAGCGGCATAAGGGTTGACGCGGCGCTGCAGCACAAAGGCGTTGTAGCCGTTCTTGTTGAAGAACTCGGCCACAGGATAGCCCTCCACCACGTTGTTGCGGTGGGTGCTGCCGCCGCCTGCAATAATGATCACGTTGCCCTTCACCTTGCCCTGATCTCGCAGCAGGTACGGGTTCAGGAAGGGACGGAAGCCCTCGTTATCGTAGCAATTTTCCCAGTTGGTGGGCAGCGGAGATTCCACGGCCATCTGATCTCCCCAAATTTCCCAAACGGTGCTCTTGGGGTCCTTGATCTGGCGCAGCGCCTTGCGGGCATTGGTCAGAGCAACACACATATCGTAGTGAGAAGCATTGATGCCGGGCGCAGCTGCACCGTCCACCTTCTCGTACTGAGCGCGGGACAGCTTGTGGAACAACACATAGAACTTGTCAAAATCGCCCCGGAAAGCAGCCGGATAAAAGGCCACCTCGCGGGAGAGACGGAGTTCCTCTGCCACCATGGCCTGCACCTCAGCATCGGTGTGCACGCCAGCGTTCTCAGCAAAGGATGCGGGCGCCATGCCAGCCACTGCGCCCATGGTCACGGCAGAAGCGGCGGAAAGCTTCATAAAGTCTCTTCTGTTCATCATCATTTCTCCTTTTAAATGCAGACGGCTCATTTGTGCAGAACAAAGCCGCCCGAAGCTGTACAGCAAACGCCCTGCTGCCGGGTCCAACGGACATTTCGACAGTATCGCGCCGTCGGAATCTGTGCAAAGCGTATCACAAATCAGATGGATTGTAAATAGATTTTATCGCTTTTGAGCATAATTGATATATTAGTATGCCAGTTCTTGTGAAAATCGACAGGCGTTGGACGGGCACAAAAAAGGACTGCCGTACATCTGCACGGCAGTCCTTTTGTATCTTATTACAGCTTTTCAAACACCAGAAAGCGGAAGGCGATGGTGGTGGTGAGCTGCGGCAGAGCCGCAAGGCGGGCGGCACCGTCGCGGGGCGTTTTCCAGTAGTAGGGGGTCATGGCGAACAGGGCTTCCAGCTGGGCGGCGGGCACGGTGATGGTGCCCTGCACCTCCCGCTCGTCGATGGCGCGGAAACCCGGGTACTCCACCTGCTGCACCGGATTTTTGTAGGGCTTTTCGTAGAGCACGGCCTTCATCTGGTACAGATGCTCTGCCCCCGGCACAACGTAGATCATGCGCCCGCCCGGGCGCAGCACCCGGCTGAACTCCTCCTGTGCAAAGGGCGAAAAGCAGTTCAGCAGCACGTCTGCCCAGCCGGTGCGCACCGGCTGGCTGAAGCTGGACGCCACTGCATACTGCGCGGCAGGCAGCGCCTTTGCAGCCAGCCGCACGGCGGGCTTTGCGATATCGAACCCGGCCAGCTGCAGCGGCTTTTCTGCCGCCGCGAACTGCTGCGCGATGCAGCGGTCGTACCAGCCCTCGCCGCAGCCTGCATCCAGCAGATGCAGCGGGGCGTCCTTCGCGGCGGGCACGCCGTGGGCAAGGCACAGTTCCCCCAGCGCCTGCCCAAAGATGCCGTAGTATCCGGCGTTCAGGAAGGCGCGGCGGGCGGCAACCATCTCCTTGCTGTCCCCGGGGGCTTTGGTGCGCATACTCTGCACCGGCAAAAGATGCCAGTAGCCCTCCCGGGCACGGTCAAAGCAGTGGCCTTTTTCACATTTCAGGTCATTCTCCCCTTGCAGCGCACCGCCGCACAGGGGGCACTGCCACGGGGCAAAGGCTTCGTTCCGGCTCATACTTCTTCGCTGTGATCCTCAATGGGTGCGGTAGCACCGCCGTGGGCGTCCATATACTCCTCAAAGCTGGTGTACTTCTGCTGGGGCGGGCGGCGGCTGATGAGCATCAGCCCCGGGTCCTCGTCCCGGGCGGCGGCATTGCGGCCGCGGCGGGCAGGCTCGGCCTTGGGGGCGCGGTTCTGATTGCCGGCGCTGCCGCGCTCATTGCGGGCAGGACGGGCGTTGTTGCTCTGGGCTGCGGGGCGGGCATTGCGCTGTTCACCCCGGTCGCTGCGGTCATTGCGGCGGCTGCCGCTGCGGTTTGCGTTCTGGTTATTCTGGGGCTCCTGTGCGCTGCGGATAGCGGGTGCTGCCGGGGCGGCAGGGATCTTGCGTGCCGGGCGCAGCGGGGTGGCCTCCGGGGCGCTGACAAAATGGGGGTCGAACTTGGGCTGGGCGTTGCTGCCCCGGGCGGGGGCGGCATTCTCGCGGCGGGTGCGGGGCGCTGCCGTCTCCTTGGGGGCGTTTGCGCCCCGGTTGTTGGCGCGGCGGTCGTTGCGGACCCCGCGCTTTGCGTTGCTGTCTTGCATCAATGTTTCCTCTTTTTTCGGTTTTGCAGGCACCGCGTTCTTTGCGGCCTTCGGCTCCTGCTTCGGCGCGGGCGCAGCTGCCTTTGCAGCTTTTGCGGGCGCAGTTTCGGCCTGTTTTTTCGGCGCTTCGGCCGGTTTTTCTGCTTCGGGGCGGGGCTTTTTGCCGCGCACGGGCAGCACCGGGCGCACCGGGGCGGGCACGCCGTCCCACGGATGGCCGGATACCACCGGGATCTTGCGGCGGTTCAGCTTTTCGATGCCTGCCAGATACTCCTGCTCCTCCGGGGCGCAGAAGCTGACGGCGGTGCCGTCTGCACCGGCGCGGGCGGTGCGCCCGATGCGGTGCACATAGGTCTCCGGCACCTCGGGCAGGTCGTAGTTGAACACATGGGAAAGCTCGCTGATATCAATGCCGCGTGCGGCGATATCGGTCGCCACCAGCACCCGGGTCTTGCCGGACTTGAAGTCCTCCAGCGCGGTGACGCGGGCGGTCTGGCTCTTGTTGCCGTGGATGGCGGCGGCGGGGATGCCCTGCTTTGTCAGGTCTTTTGCGATCTTATCCGCGCCGTGCTTGGTGCGGCTGAACACCAGTGCGTTGACCACCGGCGGCTGCAAATTTTTGATGAGCCACGGCAGCAAAAGCTTCTTGTTGCCCTTTTCCACATAGTACAGGCTCTGCTGGATGCGGTCGACCGTGCTGGACACCGGATCCACCTTGACAAAGGCGGGGTCGTGCAGGATGCCGGCAGCCAGCTGCTCGATCTCGGCGGGCATGGTGGCGCTGAACATCAGGTTCTGGCGCTGGGCGGGCAGCTTTGCAATGACCTTTTTCACGTCATGGACAAAGCCCATGTCCAGCATCCGGTCGGCCTCGTCCAGCACAAAAATTTCCAGTGCGGACAGGTCGATAAAGCCCTGCCCGATCAGGTCGTTCAGCCGTCCCGGACAGGCAATGAGGATGTCCACGCCCTTTTTCAGCGCTTCCACCTGCGGTGCCTGTCCCACGCCGCCAAAGATGACGGTGCTGCGCAGTTTCAGGTACTTGCCGTAGGCTTCAAAGCTTTCGCCGATCTGCAAAGCCAGCTCCCGGGTGGGGGTCAAAATCAGGGCGCGGACAGCGCCCTTGCGGCGGGGTGCGTTGGCGGTGAGCCGGTCCAGCATGGGCAGCGCAAAAGCCGCCGTCTTGCCGGTACCGGTCTGGGCGCAGCCCATCAGATCCCGGCCTGCCAGCACCGGCGGGATCGCCGCCGCCTGAATGGGCGAGGGGGTCTCGTAGCCCGCTTCCTGCACAGCGCGCAGCAGCGGGGCGGACAGATTCAGTTCTTTAAATGTCATGGTTCTCCTATTTTATTCTGTGATCTTCCGGCACTCGATGTAGTAGCGCTTTTCCTCCGCGTGTCCCATGCTGAAGGTCTTGCGGGGCAGCACACCGCCCATCACAACGCCGCGGAACAGGTCGCTCTTGGCGAAGGGCGGCATCAAAAACGCCACCGCGCCCTGCTTGCACAAAGCGCGCACAGCCGGTTCGTCATGCACATAGTCCACCTTTGCTTCCGGGTGGCGCTCGATATAATCCGAAATAAAATCGTCGATGGTGCCCACAGTCAGCGGCTCGGTGGGGTCCTCAAAGCTGAGCACATTGGCCATGTGGGGGCCTGCCAGCGTAAAGGGCTGCTTTTTGTTGCCGCCAAAGCAGCAGCCTGCCATGTTGGAATCGCTCCATGTAATGAGGCTCAGCAGCACGGTGGCGCAGTCCACGTTGAACAGTACCCGGTGGATGGGCTCGATCTCGATAGCCGGGGAGTGCACGTTGCACACCTCTGCCAGACACCAGCGGGCAGGGTGGTTCTCTGCCTGCTCCGGGGTCAGGGTCTTTTTCAGCTCCTCCCAGCAGGCTTTTGCGGTAGCCAGCGAGTGGTTGCCGTCGCCCACTGCCAGCGTCAGCGGGTCGCGGCGGGTGGCATCGGGGTATTTCTTGTCAAATTCTTCCTGACTGCCCAGCACGGTCAGCGCGTTTTCGATCTGCGCGATGAGGGCGGGGTCCTCCACCGCCCAGCCTGCCACATGACCGCCGCCCAGCATCAGCTCACCCTCGTATACCTTGGGCAGGCTGTCCTTGTGGGCAGCAATGGGCTCGATGAGGGTGCAGTCCGGGTCATCCGCCAGCATCATGATGTGGGGCGTTTCCAGCGCAGCGCCGGTGCGCACCTTCATGCGGGGCGGGATGCGGCTTTCCACGGTGCACTCGCTGGGGCGCACGGTGCATTTTTCGCCACGGCGGTAGCTGTAAGCTTCCAGGTCCACACGCCCCACAAGACCCTGCCGTACCCGGCCGCTCTGCTCGGTGCGCTCCACATAGATAAAGCCGTCCACCGCCCGGGTGAGCACGTTCTGGGCGTAATCCTGCATGGTGGCGTGGATCTTTTCCACCCGCGCGTCAGCGTCTCCGTCCTCCAGATACACCTCCGGCAGGATCAGGTTCAGAGTGCTGGGCGCACCCGCAGCGGTCTTTTCTGCCCGCTGCCAGTAGCTGCGGTCGCTGGTGAACTGGTCACAGGCGATGCAGCCCCACTGCTCCAGCGGCACCTGCTCCGAAGGCAGCAGGATGTGTGCGGGTGCAAAACAGGTAGTCGGTTTCATAGTCGTTTCCTCCCCTCTTTATTGCAATTCAACTTTTTTAATGCAACAGCAACAACGTTGAATTGCATATCGCAAATATGCTGTTTGAATGTTGCGCTAATTTTTGACTTGCGATAAAAGCCGCTTTTCAGCGGAATGCTGCGGCGTCGTGCACCACAACGTGCTGCACACCGGCGTCGGCAGCGGCCTGCTCCAGTGCAGCGCGGCTGTCCGCGTCCAGTGCGGTGCTGCTGGTGACCAGCAGATTCTCCATGCCAAGGGACACGCCGGTGGTGCCAAGGGCATCGGTGGCGGCGGTGCACAGTGCGTCCGGGTAGCTGACCCACAGGGTCACGCTGCCTGCAAAGCGGGTCTGCCACGCAGCGATATCGGCGGTAAGCTGGGCGGCGCGTCCCTCCCGGCTCTTGCCGCCGGAAGCGCCGAAGTCCTGCTTGCGGGTGATGATATTGGGGAACTGCACCCCGGTAAGCACCACCTGCTCGTAGCCCATGCCCTGCACCTCTTCAATGAGGTCGCCGACATACTGCACCGCGCTTGCGGCAAAGGGGTTCATCCACGCCTTGCCGCCCTTGGCTGCGCTGACGTTGTCCAGCCAGAGGCTGTTGCCGTCGTAGTGCACGCCCATGCTGCGGTCGGTGTACACCGACACCGGGTCGGTAAAGGCGGCAAGCTGCGCCGCCGGGATAATGCCTTCTTCCCGCAGGATGGCGGCGATGCTTGCCGCATCCACCGGGCTTTCGGTGATGCTTTGAGCAGCAGCTGCCACCCCGGAAGCGTAGTACACCGTGCCAGCGGCGTCCTTCAGGGTGACAAGGGCATAGTCTGCGCCCTGCTGCTTCAGCTGCCGGGCAGCGGCGCGGATGGCGGCTTCATCGGTCAGGGCTGTCACGTCCAGCTCTGCCCAGCTGCCGCCGGTGATGGCCTTGCCGTCCAGCGGCTTTTCCTTCTCCGGCTCCGGCTCAGACGCTGCCTGCGAAGCGGCGGCGCTGCTTGCCGCCGCAGAGGAAGCGGCTGCTTCGGCGCGGGAAGCGCTTTCGGCTTCCAAGTCCCGATCCTTGACCACGGTATACCATGTGTGGGTGGCCCAATCCAGCACATGGGGTGCGGCAAACCATGCGGCTGCCAGCACTGCCGCCACCAGCACAACAATGCCGATGCCGCGCTTTACGCGCGTTTCCCGGCTGTAAAAGCTGCGGTTATAATGCTTGACCTTCTGACGTTTATTCTTAGCCATGGTATCCTTTCCTCCCTGTCTGCGTTACAGGATAACGGAATGTCCGGTAAAGCCATAGATTGCCAGCGCCAGCACGCCGATATACACCAGCGTGATGGGCAGGCCGCGGAATGCTTTGGGGATGGCTTTGCTGCGCAGGCGGTGGCGCGCTTCGGTAACCAGCAGCACCGCCAGCACATAGCCAAGGCCGCTGCCAAGGCCAAAGCCAAGGCTCTGGCCAAGGGTAAAGCTCTGGGTGCGCTCCACCAGCACCGTGCCCAGCACGCCGCTGTTCAGCGCGGCCAGCGGCACGATGCGCAGCAGCTGGCTGCGGCGGGGCAGGCTGCGCAGCAGCCACAGCACCAGATGCTCTGCCAAGCACACCACGGCGATGCTGGCGATATACACCAGCGGGCGCAGCTGGGCGCGGTTATCCAGCGGGGCGATGAATCCGCCGGCAATGAAAGCCACGGGTGCTACCAGCACCTGCGTGATGCACAGCATCATGCCGAACAACGCGCTGCTGGTGCGGTCGTCCCCCACCAGCTGCACCATGCGGGACACGCCCAGTGCACGGGTAAAGACAGCGTTCTGTGCAAAAATAGCCAGCAGTGCATAGCTGAAAAACACTGCCGAGCTGCTTACAACTTCCTTCACGGTTCGCGGTCCACCTCCTTCTGGTAGTGCACGGTCAGGGTATCCTGCGCTTCCTTTTTCAGAAATTCCCTGCGCTTTGCGGCAGCGGCACGCCAGATGGCGCACAGGATGCCCAGCACGATAAAGCCGCCCGCCGGCATCTTAGCCAGCGGCAGCAGCGCCCAGCGCCCCACCGGGGCACCGAACACGGTGCCAAGGCTGAGCCACTCGCGCACCATACCGATCACGAGCAGCAGCAGCGCGTAGCCCACGGTGATGCGCACGCCCTTGGAAACCGCCTTGTGCACCGTCTCCTGCACGCGGCCGAAGCGGTAGGTCAGAAGCGGCTCCACTACCAGCATGGGCAGGTAGATGCCAAGGTTCAAAAGACCCGTGCCGAACACAAGGTTCAGGATGGGATACGCCGCCAGATACACCACAGCGGCGCTGGCTGCGTACAGTATAGCGCGGGGCAGCAGTTTTTTCTGCAGCTGTGCGGGCGAGGGTTCCTCGTCCCGCAGGGGCACAAGGCGGCTGAGCAGGCAGGCCAGCACGCGGGAGGGCACCAACAGCAGCGCCACCGCCGCCGCCAGCATCAGGCTGTTCTGACCGGTGGTAGCCACGACCACCAGCGGTGCCAGACCCATGCCCTGCATGACCACCGGGTTATTCAGGAACACGCGGTCGTGATGGGCAAACTTTTCGGGATCTTGCAAGATCAGTTCCGCAGTACGCTTTTTCATTCCGCAGCCTCCTTTCGTTCGGACGGCAGACGGTGCAGCAGACGGTACAGCCGCTCCTCGGTGCGGTCAATGAGCGCGGACACACTGTTGACGGCCAGCAGTGCAAAGCAGACGCCGGTCTCGTACACGCCAAAATAGCGGAAGCCCATGGTGGCAGCACCCACCAGTGCGCCGTACAGGATGCGCCCAAGCCGGTGATGCGCACAGGTGTATGGCTCGTTGAGCAGGAACACCGCGCAGAACAGCATTGCACCGGTGTGCAGCTCATCCCGGATGCCCTGCAGGCGGGGCATCAGGCTGCTGAAGAGGGTGCTGTCTGCCAGACCTACCTGCCGCGGGAAGAAGAAAGCGATGAGCCCGCAGGTGATGAGAAAGCTCGCTGATGCGCCGATGTGCACGTCCTTCTGGGTCCACAGCACAAGGCAGCAGGCCAGAATGACCAGCGCTGCGCCGGTGCCCATGGGGGCGGCAAACTCGCCCAGCGCAACAGCGAGGGAGTTCAGGTTCAGGATACCGCCGCTGCGCAGGGTATCCTCGATGGTGCTGCTCACCGGCACGGCGGAAGCGTCCCACAGGGGCAGCGGGGTGTAGGGCTGCGGGTAGCGCACCACCTGCTCCGGCCATGATACTGCCGCTACGGCGTAGCCCACGGCAGCGGGGTTGAAGGGATAGCTGCCGTAGCCGCCAAAGACCTCCTTGCCGATCAGGACGCCCGCCAGCACTGCCACCACCAGCACATAGATGTCCACGGTGGCGGGCATGAGCAGGGCAATGATCAGGCTGAAACTCTCGTTGGAGAGATCTTTATTGGTGTACACCCGATGGCGCAGCAGCGCCACCAGACGGTCGCACAGGTTGCCGGTAAGCAGGGCGACGCCGCACAGCAGCAGCGGACGCGCGCCGTAGAAATAGCAGGCCATGCACAGCAGCGGCACGCACAGCCAGAAAACGTGCCTATAGTACCGCCCGGTCTTTTGCAGCTGCCGCTCCTGCTCTTGGATCAAAGCTTCATCCATATACAGCCCTCCTTACAGGCTGGCCAGTGCGCCCACAGCCGCAGCGGGGTCGGCAGCGCCGAACACGGCACTGCCCGCCACCAGCACGTCGGTACCGGCTTCTACGCACAGGGGTGCAGTGGCGGCATCCACGCCGCCGTCCACCTCCAGCAGGTAGGAAAGGCCGCGTGCTTCCCGCTCCGCCTTGAGCCAGCGGAGCTTGTCCAGCGCCGAGGGCATGAACTTCTGCCCGCCAAAGCCGGGCTCCACGCTCATCACCAGCACCAGATCCAGCTGATCCAGCCACGGTGCCAGCGCTTCGGCCGGGGTGCCGGGCTTGATGGTCAGCCCCACCTTGCAGCCCAGCGCACGCACGGCATCAATGGTGGCCTGAATATCATCCTCGCACTCCAGATGGAAATTATACAGGGTCGCACCGGCCTTGATGAAAGGCTCGGCGTATTGCAGCGGGTGGCTGATCATCAGATGCACGTCGTAAAAGGCATCCGGCAGCGCCTTGTGCAGGCTTTTGAGCACCGGCACGCCAAAGCTGATGTTGGGCACAAAATGCCCGTCCATCACGTCGTAGTGCAGCATCTGTGCGCCGGCATCCAGCACCATGCGGCAGTCTGCACCCAGCTTGCCAAAATCAGCAGAAAGAATAGAAGGACTTACGATGGCCATAATATTTCATTACGCTCCGTTATTTTTAGCAGTTTTTATCCCATGCGTTGTGCATTTTGCGGGGTTTTCCCGCCCGGAAAACACACGGGCATGGTTACTCTTTAGTTTACATGAAAACGGCCAAAAAATCAAACCCGCAGCCGTTTTTTTCACTGAAAAGTCGTAAATAGCGCAAAAAGTCCATAAGGCGAAACTCCCTCAGTCAAAGCCTATCGGCTTTGCCAGCTCCCTCGGGGAGGGAGCCTCTGGCGCACCCGGAAGCTTTGCGCTTTAGCCGGAAACTTTACCGCCATGCCAAAGGCCCCATCTCCGAGGGGGCTGGCATCGAGCGCAGCGAGATGACTGGGGGAGTTTCTTCGGCGACAACGCCAAAGCAGCCAGACCGCCCGGGCGGGGCAGTCTGGCTGCGGGGTCTTATTCTACCGGCTTCATGCTGGCGGGGTCCTCTACTGCGCCGGGCTGACCGGCGGCATCCGGCAGGCGCTTCATGCCGCCGGGGTTGGGGGAACAGGTGGGCAGGGTGAACACAAAGCGGCACCACTCGCCCTGCTGGCTCTCCACGCGGATCTGCCCGCCGGCCAGATTGACCAGCACCTTGCAGATGTTCAGCCCAAGGCCGGAGCCGCGGGCGTGCAGGCCGCGGGAGCGATCCTCCTTGTAGAACCGCTCGAACACATAGGGCAGCGCCTCCGGGCTGATGCCCTGCCCGGAGTTCCAGATGGAGATCTCGGCTTCGGGGCCAAGCTTTTCTACGCTGAAGCGGATGGTGCCGCCCGCCGGGGTGAACTTGATGGCGTTGTCCAGCAGATTATACGCCACCTGATGGATCAGGTCGGGGTCGGCGTAGACCAGCACCTTTTCGTCCATGGTCAGGCCTTCCAGCTCGATCATGCCGTCATTGATGCGCTGCTCTGCCGCCAGCGCCACGCCGGTCAGGGTCTCCCAGATATTGAACATCCGGGCGTTCACCTGATACTCTCCGCTTTCCAGCTTGGAGAGATCCAGCATATTCTGGATGAGCCGCGCCAGACGCCCGGTCTCCTCGCTGACCAGCTGCAGATAGTGGTTCTGCATCTCGGGCGGGATGGTGCCATCCAGGATGCCGTCCACAAAGCCCTTGATGGTGGTCATGGGGGTGCGCAGCTCGTGGGCGATGTTGCCCATGAACTGCCCCCGGGAGTTATCATTGGACTGGATGTTCTCCGCCATCTGGTTGAAGGTGCGGGCAAGGTCTGCCACCTCGCCATCGCCCTCCACGCCCTCCACGCGGACGGAGAGGTCGCCGCCGCCAAAGCGCTGGGCGGCATCGGTGACCTTTTGCAGCGGGTCGGTGAGCTGACGCATCAACAGGCGGGTCAGCACACTGGCGCACAGCAGCATCACGCAGGCAGACATGAGGAAGTTCGACCAGAACTGCTGCTTGAAGTCGGTGAGCTGCGCGCCGGAGGAGCACAAAAACAGCCAGCCGCTGAACAGGCTCTGGTCGTCGATGGTCTCCACCGCCGCGATATAGCTTTTTTCGGTCAGGGCACCGCCCAAATCGCCGAAAGCGTGGTAGTGCCGGGCGTCCGGGTCAGCCACTGCATTGGCGCGCTGGCAGATATCCAGCGGCACGGTGCCGGTGGTAAGCTTGTCCGGGTCGGAGGCAATGAGCACATTGCCCTGCCGGTCGGTGAAAAACAGATACGCCTCGGCGCTCTCGCCGATGATCTCAAGCTTGGTGTTCAGCGCGTCCAGCTCTGCGCCCTGCGGCATGGTCTCGCTGTTTACCAGATACTCCGCGGTGCGCTTGGCAACGTTTACCACCTGATCCAGTGTTTCGTATCGATCCTTCGCAAAATAATTCTTGAACAGCACCCACTCCGAGCAGCCCATCAGCACGATGCCCAGCACCATCAGGGTGGACACCATGGAGAAAAAGGCCGTGGAGATACTTTTACGCATTACTGACGCACCTCGAACTTATAGCCCACACCCCAGACGGTTTTCAGCTCCCACTTATCGGAAGCACCGGCCAGCTTTTCGCGCAGGCGCTTGACGTGGACATCAATGGTGCGGCTGTCGCCGTAATACTCAAAGCCCCACACCTCGTCCAGCAGCTGGTCGCGGGTGTACACGCGGTTGGGGTGGGAAGCCAGACAGTTGAGCAGCTCCAGCTCCTTGGGGGGAGCCTCCACCACCTTGCCCTTGACCCGCAGCTCGTAGCTGTTCATATCCAGACGGAGGTTGTCGAACTCGATGACGCCCTCGGTACTCTCGGCGGCTGCGGAGGTAGTCTGGCAGCGGCGCAACACCGCCTTGATGCGGGCCACCACCTCTTTTGCGTCAAAAGGCTTGACCATGTAATCGTCTGCGCCAAGCTCCAGCCCCAGCACCTTGTCAAAGGTCTCGCCCTTGGCGGTAAGCATCATTACCGGAGTGTTGCCCGCCTTGCGGATGCGGCGGCAGACCTCAAGGCCGTCCATGCGGGGCATCATCACGTCCAGCAGCACCATGTCCGGCTTGACCGCGTTGAACTTTTCCAGTCCCTCTTCGCCATCGTTCGCCACAGTGACCTGATAGCCCTCCTTGGTCAGGTACAGCCGCAGCAGCTCGCAGATATTGGCGTCATCGTCCACCACAAGGATCTTTTCGTTTGCCATAAGTGTTTTCCTCCCCTTTTATGCAGGTTTTTGCTGTATCTTCAGCCCTTCCGGGCGTTTTGACAGTCTCTTACCCTTCTATTATACGGAACAGTTATGACAAAATAAAGAAGGAAGTGTAGTTTTTTTCACATTTCTGCCCGGATCATTTCAGGATTCCTTACTTTAAGATAGCCCCTCCCCCTTGCGCTGGCGGGGTTCATCGCGTATAATGGTAGATGTATCGTTATGCCAAAAAACGTGTAAGGAGCGTATTTTATATGAAGTTAGGTATCGTCGGCCTGCCCAACGTGGGCAAGTCCACTCTGTTCAACGCCATCACCTCCACCAAAAATGCTGAAGCTGCAAACTATCCCTTCTGCACCATCGAGCCGAACTCCGGCATCGTGGCAGTGCCGGACAAGCGGCTGGACAAGCTGGCTGAGATCTGGCAGACCAACAAAAAGACCCCCGCCATCGTGGAGTTCGTGGACATTGCGGGTCTGGTGAAGGGCGCAAGTCAGGGCGCAGGCCTTGGCAACAAGTTCCTTGGCCATATCCGCGAGTGCGACGCCATCGTGCACGTGGTGCGCTGCTTTGACGATGACAACATCATCCATGTGGTGGAGGACGTGACCAAGGCCGAGGCCGTGGACCCCATTGCCGATATTGACGCCATCGACTACGAGCTGATCCTCTCCGACCTTGAGGTGGTGCAAAACCGCGCCGGCCGCATGGCAAAGGCTGCCAAGAGCGGCAACAACAAGGGCGCTGCCGCCGAGGCCGCTTGGCTGCAGCAGCTTGCCGACCATCTGAGCACCGGCAAGCCCGCCCGCAGCTTTGATTTCGACCCCACCGACACCGAGCAGCAGACCGTGCTGCACGAGATGGGTCTGCTGAGCGCAAAGCCGGTGCTGTACGCCTGCAACGTGGGCGAGGACGATCTGATGGAGGGCATCGAGAACAACAAGTACGTCCCGCTGGTGGCTGCCCGCGCCAAGGAGGAGGACGCCCGCTACATCCCCATCTGCGCCAAGACCGAGGAGGATATCGCGGATTACAGCCCCGAGGAAAAGAAGGCGTTTCTGGCTGAGATGGGCATCGAAGCCAGCGGTCTGGACAACCTGATCACCGCCAGCTACGACCTGCTGGGCCTGATCTCCTTCCTGACCGACGGCAAGAAGGAGTGCCGCGCATGGACCATCCGCAAGGGCACCAAAGCTCCGCAGGCTGCCGGTAAGATCCACAGCGACTTCGAGCGCGGCTTCATCCGCGCCAGCGTCATCGGCTATAATGATCTGGAAGCCAACAACTTCGACTACGCCGCCGTCAAGGCCAAGGGTCTGCAGCGCACCGAGGGCAAAGAGTACGTTGTGCACGATGGCGATGTCATCGAGTTCCTGTTTAATGTCTGATATCTGAATAGCAGCCCTGTAAAACTCTGCCGGGCTCGCCCTCTCCGTCTTTGCTTCGCAAATCCACACTCCCCCTTTTGTCGCTACGCGACATCTTCCCCCGGCGCGGGGGAAGTCTTTCCTCAAAGGGAGAGGCCTTGGCAAAGAGATGAAGTCAGCGTGGACTGCCAAGGGCTCCCCCTTTGGGGGAGCTGGCAAAGCCAACAGGCTTTGACTGAGAGGGCGAGGTCGCTATAAGAAAGCAATCCTACCATAAAAGGAGTCCACCATGATCTTTGGTATTATGGGCGCTATGCCCGATGAAGTAGACCAGCTGTGTGCAAAGCTGGAAAATGTCACCGTTGAGCCCTACGGCGGCGTGGAGTACCACAAGGGTACGCTGGCCGGCAAGCAGGTGGTGGTGTGCTGCGCCGGTATGGGCAAGGCCAACGCCGCCGCCACCACACAGGTGCTCATTACCAAGTTCGGCGCAGAGAAGATCATCTTCTCCGGCATTGCCGGCAACATGACCAGCAAGATCGGCATCGGCGATGTGGTCATCGGCAAAACGGTGCTGTACCACGACGCCCAGCTGGATATGATCTGTCAGAACCCGCCCTTTTTGAAGGAATACACCGGCGACCCGGAACTGATCGCCGCCGCCGAAGCTGCCTGCGCCGAAGCCGGGGTAAAGGCACTGGTGGGCAAGATCGCCACCGGCGATCTGTTTGTGGGCGACAGCGAGACGAAAGCCGCCATTGAAGCCAAGTGCGCCCCGGACTGCGTGGAGATGGAAGGCGCTGCGGTAAGCCAGATCGCCGCCAAGAACGATGTGCCCTGCGTCATTCTGCGCGCCATGAGCGACAACGCCGACGAGGACGGCCACGAGGTACTGGTGGTGAAGAAGTTCTCCATCGGGGAGTATGTCGCCACTGCCACCAAGATCGTGGCAGCGATGGTGGAAAAGCTGTAAAAGCGGCGGGTCTGCCGCGCACGGCAAAAACAAGCTTGCATTTGGGGAGTCCTGAAAAACGCCTGCGGGCGTTTCAGGGCTCCTTTTTTGCGAACAGGTCAGCAGCCTTGTATTCCGCCGCACAAAGGCGTATACTGGGGCAAAAAGGAGGTGTTTGCCATGTGGTTCGTTTACGCGCTGGGGTCTGCGGTGTTCGCTGCCCTTACCTCGATTCTGGCGAAGATCGGCATCGAGGGGGTCAACTCCACCCTTGCCACCGCTATCCGCACGGCGGTAGTGCTGCTGATGAGCTGGGGCATGGTGTTCCTCACCGGCACCCAGACCGGCATTGCGGATATCTCCCGCCGCAGCTGGCTGTTTCTGGTGCTGTCCGGCCTTGCCACGGGTGCAAGCTGGTTGTGCTACTACCACGCCTTGCAGGTGGGTGCAGCGTCCAAGGTAGTGCCCATTGATAAGCTGAGCGTGGTCATCACCCTTGCGCTGGCTTTTGTGGTGCTGCACGAGCCCTTCACCGCCAAAAACCTCATCGGCTGCGCCCTCATCACCGCCGGTACGCTGTTTATGGTGCTGTAACGATTTAGAATGGCTTCCGCTGCGCTCTAGCCATTTTCAGCGGAAAAATTATTTTTAATTTCGGGGTTCAGAAACGCCTGCGGGCGTTTCTGAACC
>NZ_JBBMEN010000017.1:0-54931 GCF_040096575.1 Faecalibacterium intestinale | reverse complement strand
GTGGAGTCCAGAGGTAGGGAGGGGGGAGTCGGAACACCCCTCCCTGCCTCTGGCCCAGCGGAGCGTCTTTGCACGCTTGCGGCAAGCAGAAAGCTGCCATAGCAGCAACGCTGCAAATGCCGTTTCCCATTACGACCCTTCCATAAAAAATACAATGCCGGACAGCCCACGGACTGTCCGGCATTGCGCTATTTATCGGTAAAATTACAGCAGCAGGTTCGTGATGCCTGCCAGCACCAGCAGGTGCACCGGGTAGAACCAGTAAAAGGCCTTCTTTTGTAGCGGACTGCACGCGCCGCGCTGTCCGTTATAGAACCAGACCAGTACAAAGGCCAGCGGTGCGGTGAGCTCGAACATAAACAGCAGCGCGCCTGCAAGGCACTGCCGCTTGCGGTTTGTGCGGGTGAGGTACAGCGCGCAGATGATGATCACGCCGATGGCGTTGTAGTCAGTATGGGCAGCCAGCGCCAGCGCGGCGCACCCGACCGCCCACACAAGCCCCTGCCAGCCGGGCAGGCCGTTTTCCTTTTCAAAGCGCTTGAGCCCTGCCATAGCCAGCACGCCCAGCGCCAGCGTCCAGTAAACGTTCTGTGCACTGGGGTCAAAGGGGGTGCGGAAGAACGCAAGGTCAAAGGGCACTTCGCTCAGAAGGCCGAACAGCACCAGCCGCCCCAAATAGCCTTTGACGTTGTGGGTGTGCACAAAGCCCTCCACCAGCAAAAAGCAGAACAGAGGAAAGGCCAGCCGCCCGGTGAAGCGCAGCACCATGTCCAGCCGGTACAGCGGGTAGGCAGAAAGGGTGTCCTGCGAGAGGGTGCCGGCGTCCAGCCCGGGCGTAAGGATGCCGGCCTCGATGCAGGACGCGCCGATGTGGTCCACCAGCATGGTAATGCAGGCAATGGTTTTCAGAGCGGTGCCGCTGAAGGTGCGGCGCGGAGATAGTGCGGTCATAAAAACACCTCGGTCAGTTTGTAAAAAATCGTTATAAAAACTATAACGGAAGAAAGGCGGCATTTCCTGCAGCAATTGCAGCAAAATCCGCACAGAGCGTGCAAAAATCGGGGCAAAATGCTTGACAGAAAAGGCGCGGGATAGTACAATCAAGAAGATAATTGAACTGACTCAAACGAAAGATGAAAAAGATTCACAGAGAATCGGGCGTCTCCGAACCAGTAAAGACGGAAGGAGGCTTTGGGCATGACGCTATTTTCCTACGAAATTTTTGATGCTGTGGCGCGGCAGGGCAGCTTCAACAAGGCGGCACAGCAGCTGCACCTGACCCCCTCGGCCATCAGTCACGCCATTGCCGTAATGGAGGAGGAGCTGGGTTTTGCTCTGTTCAACCGCGGCAAAAACGGCGTGTCCATGACCAGCTACGGCGCTTCCCTGTATCCCTCTATCCGCGATGTGCTCAACAGTGACGAGGCGCTGAAGCAGAGCATCGCCCGCCTGAACGGCTTGGAAAAGGGCAAGGTGAAGCTGGGCGTATTCAACTCGGTGTGCGCCTCGCTGCTGCCCGGGCTGCTGAAAAGCTTTGCGGCGCATTATCCGCAGATCGAGATCGAAGTATATCAGGGTACCTACGACGATGTCAAGGAATGGCTGCGCACCGGTCAGGTGGACATCGCCTTCCTGTCCTCCACCTGCCGGGAGGAGTTCAACCTCACCGAGCTGTTCCGGGAGCCGCTGCTGTGCATCGTGCCGCAGGACTGGCCGGAGCCGCAGGACGGCGTAATGACCCCGGCGCTGATGAACGGCCAGAGCTTTGTAGTGCAGTGCGACGCCACCGACGCCGAGATGCGCCAGTTCCTCAAGAAATACAAGATCGGCACCGAGCGCCGCTGCCATGTCATCGACGACCAGTCCAACATCGCCATGGTGGAAGCCGGGCTTGGCATCTCCATCATGCCGCAGATGCTGCTGCGGGACTGCAAGGCCGCCGTCAAGGTGTACCCCATCGAGCCGGAGGAGTACCGCGTGGTGGGCTTGGCCGTGCAGCGCCCGGCGTCTATGGCTCCCGCCGTGGAGCAGATGTTCCACCATATCGTGGAATATTGCCACGAGCTGGATCTTTCGCTGTAAATAATTATAATGTCGGAAAACCGGAGCGTTTGCGGACGCTCCGGTTTTCCGTTTTTATAGGAACTTGTTCTCCGACAGCGTCCTCGCCCTCTCCGGCGCTAACGCGCCAGCTCTCCCAAAGGGAGAGCCTCTGGCGAAACCGTATACTTCGCAATTTAACCGGCAACTTTGCCGCCATGCCAAGGCCTCTCCCTTTGGGAGAGGTGGCTGCGAACGCAGTGAGCAGACGGAGAGGGCGAGGATGCTAACCGCAGTGCCGCCCAAGGCACGATGCGGATGCTGGGTGCCGCAACCCGATAGCGGAGGGCATTCCAAATCGTCCCATCTGCCGCCGCAAGTAAAAATTGCATCCGGCGGCAAAAAGGATTATACTATAAAAAATGTCTGCGGTGTACAGGCCGCAGGGGCAGAGGAGATGAAGCATGAAACGACGGGACTTTTGTAAGGGTCTTGCGGTGACCCTTGCGGCGGGGGCACTGGCTCCCGGAGCGGCGCTGCCGCAGGCCGGGGCGGCTACGGCGCTGGTCGGCCGCGCCGTGCCGGACGACTACTATACCCTGTGGTACCGCAGCGACCGCTGCAGCGCTGACCTGCGGCACGATTACTATTACAGCGACAGCCTGTTCGACCACGCCGCCACAGAGTACGACGATAAGCTGGCACTGGCCACCTTGGGCATGGCTGCGGCTGCGGACAGCTCGTGGGAGAGCGACCGGTACTATTGGATGACGGGCGAGGTCGGCCGTGCCGACCATATCCGGGATGCCTTTGCAAAGCTGGGCTTTGCCGAGGTGCAGCTGTTCAACTATACCCACAGCCTGAACGATGCCCCGGATACGGCGGCCTGTGCCGTTGCCCGCAAAACACTGGTGCGCGGCGGCAGACAGGTGACCATCATCGGGGCGTTCGTGCGCGGCTCCGGTTATGGAGCCGAGTGGTCCGGCAACCTTCATGCAGGCTCCGGCAGCGCCCACACGGGTTTTGTAGCAGCGGCGCGGCAGCTGACTGAAAAAATACGCGGATATGTTCAGGCATCGGCCAAGCGCCAGCCGCTGGGTACCCTGAAGCTCTGGATGGGCGGCTACAGCCGTGCCGGCGGCGTAACGAATTTAGTGGCGGCGCGTCTGCCCGCCGTGCTGCCGCAGCTGGAAAAGAAAAACACCTTCATCTATACCTTTGCCGCCCCGGCTGCGCTGGCGGCGGCAGACTGCCCCGAGCTGCAGCAGGACTTTGACAACAACCATACGGCAAGCGGCAGTCTGAAAAAGAACTGGGGCACCAGCAACATCTTCAACATCATCTCCAGCGGAGATGTGGTCCCCCGGGTGCTGCCCGCAGAGTGGGGCTTCTACCGCAACGGCAACGACCGTTTTCTGCCCGCTACAGTTGTCCCGGAGGAACTGCAGGCGCTGAACGACCGCAGCGCAGGGATGGAGGGCGCACCGCTGGATTTCGGGCGGCTGGCCGTCACCGAGGAGACCGATGCCATGCTGCAGTCCATGATGACCCTGTTCGGCAGCCGTCAGACCTATCACGAGGACTACGAGGATGCCATGCGCTGTATACTGCAATGCGTGACCACCCGCTCGGAAGCAGAGGTGACCCGGGGCGTCATTCTGGACGATGCTGCCGTGGTGGCGCAGCTGCGCAGCATGGAGCCCATGCAGCAGTTCCCGCAGGAAAAGGTGGAGCGCTGTGTGCAGGCGGCCTCTGCCCTGAGCCGCCCGCTGCTGGAAAAGCTGGGCAATGCAGTGCCGCTGCAGGCACAGCAGATCGTGATCCCCATGCTGGCAGTCGGTCTGTGCTTTGAATTGGACCCGGAGACGCTGCAGCTGGTGTCAGACTTTGTATTGTCCACCATCACGGTAAAGGGGCAGCTGAGCGGCATCCTGAAAACAGTGCTGTGTCACTTTTTGGAAACCTACATTACCCTGCTGGAATACTATGACCCTGCCGACCACGGCATGGAGCCCTATACCCGGCAGGAAGAGCTATAAGCAAAAGGCCGCTGCGCAGACATCGCGCAGCGGCCTTGGCTTTTTACAGATAAGATCAGAACTTGAACAGGTTCAGCCCGGTAACGGGGTCGTACTGGCGGTCTACTGTGCCGTCCAGAACATCCACCACCATCTCACAGGTGGCGCTGACCACCGCCCGGTTCAGATGTCCGCCGAACACCTCGCCCTTGTCGTTGCCGGCGCTCATGTGCAGGTGGGTGTAGAATGCGCCGTTCATGGTGTTGATGGTGCCGGTCAGGGACACGATCTCAAAACTGCCGCTGAAGGTGTTGGCGTAGTATTTCTTCTCCGCTACATTGTATACGCCCACCGTAAAGCTGTTGGTGGCGCCCAGCGCCTGCACGGCGGCAAGGCGGATGTTTTCCTTCAGGGCAAGCTCTTTGACCTGTTCAAGGATCTCTTCGTCCTTGTCGATGCGTACAATGATCTTATTGCCAAAACGTTTGTATTCCATGGGGAAGGTTCTCCTTTATATGTGTGTTTGTGCGTTGTCTTTTGCCGGGAATGAGTGCGACAAACTGGAATTTATACCCGGTACTTGTCTCGATTTATAGTCATATCAACCAAATGAAATACAAGTAAGATAATAAAAAAAAACGGAAACTATTATTATTCCTGCGCCCGGCTTGATAAAATCAATTATACCGCCAAGACAAAAGAGCATTGCCCATGTCTTAATCCGTTTTCCAGTAACTCTGCATATTTTCTCTGTGTTTAATCCAGTATAATCTCCTGATAAAAACAGCACACTTCTTTCTGTATTCCTTGATTTGATAAAAAATCTTCCAACAAAAAAGAGAACGGTTGCCATCAGTAAATCAATAAATATAATTATTATTTTCATTTTCAACACCTCTAATTCTAAGTTCACAACTTCCAATTTGTTGAACTAAATCGAGTATACCACACCCGCCAAGGAAAGAACACCCCGATAGCGTAAAATTTGCAGATGGAAACTTGTCGGGACGGGGACTTGGCAAACCCGGCGTGATTGCGCTATAATAGAGCCGTAGCAGTTCCACAAAGGTGTGGTAAGGGAGGTGCGGTCATGATCCGGGTGGCAGTCGTAGAGGATGACGCGGAGGTGCAGGGGGTATTGCAGGAGTACATCCGGCGGTATACCCGGCAGTACGGAACAGAATTTGAAGTATCGGTCTTTGCGGACGGGGTGGACATTCTGGACAATTACCGCGCGGTCTACGACATTATTTTTCTGGATGTGGAGATGAAGCATCTGGACGGCATGACCACGGCAGAGCGCATCCGGCAGATGGATGCAGACGTCATCCTGATCTTCATCACCAATATGGCGCAGTATGCCATCCGGGGCTACTCGGTGGGGGCGCTGGACTATGTGCTGAAGCCGGTACCGTATTTTGCATTTTCCGAGCAGCTGAAAAAGGCCGAGAAAAATTTGGCCCGCCGCGCCAGCCACTATCTCATGGTCCCGGTGGAGAGCGGCCTGCGGCGGCTGGACAGCTCCCGGCTGTATTATCTGGAAAGCGAAGGCCACCGGGTGCATTACTACACCGAGGACGGCGATTTTTCGGCACCGGGCACCCTCAAGGCAGTGGAGGAAAAGCTGGCGGGCCGCCCCTTTGCCCGCTGCAACAGCGGCTATCTGGTAAATCTGGCGCAGGTGCAGGCGGTGCAGCAGAACACGGTGCAGGTGGGGCCCTATGAGCTGCAGATCAGCCGCCCCAAGCGCAAGGCCTTTCTTGCCGCACTGACCGACTACATCGGAGGTGAGGGCTCATGACCATGCTGCCGAGCATCCCCCGCCTGTACACGGCGCTGGCAGAGGTGTTGGCGGTGCTGCTCTACGCCCGCCGCCTGCCACGGCGGTTCCACCGGCAGACCGCGGTCACGGTGGTGTGGGCACTGGTGCTGGGAATCTTTTTGCACAAGACCGGCTATGTGCCGCTGGCGTGGTGGGTGCCCTGTATGCTCTGCGCGGTGCTGCTGCTCTACGGGTACCTGTGGGGCAGCCGGGCGGTCAACTGGCTGGAGGCACTGTACATCACCGCCCGGGCGTTTCTGCTGGCAGAGTTTGCTGCCAGCGCAGAATGGCAGCTGCACTGCTGGCTGTTTCCGCACCGGAGCGGCTTTGACCCTCTGGCGCTGGCGCTGCTGGCGGCGGTCTATGGCGCGGTCTACGGCCTGATGTTCTGGCTGGAGCGCAGCCGTCCGCTGCCCGAAAAGCATCTGGACATCAGCAACAAGGCTGCGCTGGCGGCATTTGTCATGGCGGGCACGGTGTTCGTGGTCAGCAACCTTCTGTTTCTGGGGGAGAGCCCGGCGACCATGAACGTGTTCTGCATCCGCACGCTGGTGGATTTCTGCGGGGTGCTGATCCTGACGCTGCAGCACGAGCAACTGCGGGAGAGCGCGCTGCATCAGGAGCTTTCTGCCATGGACAATGTGCTGCACCGGCAGTACGAACAGTACAAGCGCAGCAAGGAGGGCATCGAGCTCATCAACAGCCGCTACCATGAATTGAAGGTCCAGATCGCTGATATCCGTGCCCAGCGGGACCGCGCCAAGCAGGACGCGGCGCTGGCAAAGATGGAGAACAGCATTCTGCAGTATGAGGCGGAGAATAAGACCGGAAACCCGGTGCTGGACATCCTGCTCACCGCCAAGAGCATGGAATGTCAGGAAAAGCAGATCCGCATGACCAGCGTGGCAGACGGGCATCTGCTGGACCATCTGTCCACCCGGGAGATCTGCACGCTGGTGGGCACCGCGCTGGACAACGCCATTGAAAGCTGCGCCGCCGAGCAGGACCCGGAAAAGCGGCTGATCCGCACGGCGGTGTATGCCCAGAACGGCTTTGTGCTGTTCCGGGTGGAGAACTACTGCCAAAAGCCGGTGGAGCTGGGTGCAGACGGTCTGCCGCTGCGCAGTGCCCACGGCGGTTACGACCTGCGCAGCCTGCAGGCGGCTGCGCAGCAGCACAGCGGCAGCATGACCGTGCACTGGGAGGACGGCTGGTTCACCCTGCGGGTGCTTCTGCCGCAGGCGGGGATTCAACAGACCGAGGGCGGGGAGTGATCCCCGCCCTTTTTGCAATATGCACAAAATCAGGGGCAGTGGAATTGTGAATAAGCACAATAAAAAATGAAACCAATTTGAAACTTTTTTCAAATTATGCATCCCAAACGACAGATTGTGCAAAGAACGGTTCGTTTTGCGGTTTATATGATAAAATGACATCAAGCAAAGGAGTGGACGCACTCCGGAGAACAGCCATGAACCGGGTCGTGTACCCAAAAGAGAAGGAGTTAACAGTTATGGCACAGAAAAAGAAGGACGGTAAGATGATGGGCAAGATCATCAAAACTGCCGTTTCGGGTGTGTTGTGTGTCGCATTGGCGGGCGGTATAGTTGCGGCCAATGTGCTGATCCCGCCCAACGCCAGCAGCGTGCAGAGCATTTTGGGCCTGAAGAGCGGAGGCATCGACAACAGCAAGGCAAAGACCGAAGGCATTAATATGGAATACGGCAAGCCCGGCTTTGACACAGAGGATGCGCTGGTTGAGGATGAGATCGCCCTGAACAAGCAGATTGCAGCAGAGGGCATCGTCCTGCTGAAGAACGATGAAGGCAGAATGCCGTACAGCACGGATACCACCTTCAGTTTTGTCAGCCATTCGGCAGTCAGCTACATCGGCGGCAACAAAGTCGATATGAAAACGGCCTTTGAAGATGCCGGGTTCGGTGTCAACGAGGACCTCTGGAAATTCTATTCCGAAGGCAACGGCAAGGATTACGGTCTGGGCGTTGGTTCCGTTTCCTACGGTGATGACGAGGACTTTTCCATCAACGAATGCCCCTTGTCTGTTATGAAAGCAGAGCCGGGTCTGACCGATTCCATGAAGAATACGGTTCCTGTTTTTGTGTTCAGCCGTGTGGCGGGCGAAGGCCGTGATATGCCCCGCTCCATGTACAACCACACCGATGTGGAAGAGGACAAGACCAAGACTTATCTGGAGCCGGATTCTACGGAACTGGAGATCCTGCAGTATCTGAACGACAACTTTGACGATGTGGTGCTGCTGCTCAACTCCAGTGCAGCGGTCGATCTGAGCTGGGTGGAGGATTATCCCAGCATCCACACGGTCATCTCGGCTCCTGCCATGGGCGACTACGGCCTGTGCTCTCTGGCTGAGATCTTCTCCGGCAAGGTCAATCCTTCCGGCCGCACCGTGGATACCTATGAAGTGGATGCCATGAACAGCCCGGCGGCGCAGAACTTCGGCGACTTTGCCTACTACGATGAGAATGGCAACCTCACCAAGTACAACTACGTCAGCTACAAAGAGGGCATCTATGTTGGCTACCGCTACTACGAGACCCGTTACGAGGATAAAGTCCTCGGTCAGGGCAATGCGGGCGATTACAACTACGACGATGCTGTGATGTACCCCTTCGGCTACGGCCTGTCCTACACCACCTTTGACTGGTCGGATTACAACACCAGCTGGGATGGCGATACCTGCACCGTGACGGTCAAGGTCACCAACACCGGTTCTGTTGCAGGCAAGGACGTTGTGGAAGTCTACGCACAGAGCCCTTACACCGATTATGACAAGGCCAACAAGGTGGAAAAGGCTGCCGTTGAACTGGTCGGTTACGCCAAGACCTCGGAGCTGGCTCCCGGTGCAAGCGAGACCGTGACGGTCACCTTCGACCAGGAACAGCTGAAGTCCTACGACTACGTCAATGCCAAGACCTACATTCTGGACGCAGGTGATTACTATATCACTGCGGCTAAAAACGCACACGAAGCGGTCAACAACATCCTCTCTGCCAAGGGAAAGAGCGTGGCAGACGGTATGACCGCGGATGGCGACACTGCTTTTGTTGAAATCTACACCCCGGCAAACGGCACCGTGGATACCACGACCTACAAGCTTGACACCACGACCGGTGTGGAGATCACCAATCAGCTCGACCATGCAAACGGCGGGCTGCAGTATCTCTCCCGCAGTGACTGGACTGGCACCTGGCCGACCGTTGACGGCGAGGTCAGCGACCAGATCAGCACCTGGGGCAACCCCATCAATGGTACCGATGCCAGCGGCAAGGCTGCATCCTATACCTACCGCAAGACGATCAGCAAGGAGGACCTTGCAAAGCTGGATTCTTTTGATTCCCTGAACCCCACCGACTTCTCCACCCTGACCGATGAGATCGTTTACGGCAAGGACAACGGTCTGGGTCTGATCGATATGCGCGGTCTGGATTACGATGATGAAAAGTGGGACGCACTGCTCGACCAGCTGACCCCCAGCGATTATCAGACCCTGATCACGCAGTCCGGCTATGGCACGGCTGCCATCAAGTCGGTGGATAAGCCCTCCACGACCGACCGCGACACTGCCACCGGCCTGGTCAACTACGGCTTTGATGCAAGCGGCAACCTCTACTTCAAGGGCAACATCACGCACTGCGGCGTGATCGTTCTGGCACAGACCTACAACGATGATCTGGCCACTCACTACGGCGAGAACATTGGCGACGAGTCCTACTATCTGGGCGTTGATGGCTGGTATGCACCTGCTGTCAATATGCACCGCACGGCATTCTCCGGCCGCAACAGCGAGTATTACTCCGAGGATCCGTTCATCGGCGGTCACATTGCTTCCCTCGAGTGTGAGGGTGTCGCCTCCCGCGGTATGTATGTCTTTGTCAAGCATTACGCCATCAACGATCAGGAGGACCACCGCGGCGACCGTGAAGGCCAGTACAGCATTGCGACCTTCCTGAACGAGCAGGCGGCCCGCGAGATCTACCTCAAGCCCTTTGAGATGTGCGTCAAGTCTGATAAGGTCGAGATGAACTATGCAAAGGACAACGGCGACGGCACTTACAGCAATGCCACCACCGAGATCCCGTCCGTCACCGGCATCATGACCTCCTTCAACCGCGTTGGCTATACCTGGGCCGGCGGCAACTACAACATGATCACCGGCCTGCTGCGCAACGAGTGGGGCTTCCACGGCTTTATCATCACCGACAACGCAAACACCGGTGTCTTTATGGACGCTGGCCAGATGATCCAGGCCGGTGCAGACGGCAAGCTGACGAACCTGCCCACCGGCGCACGGTACACCTTTAACAAGGATGACGTTGCAGATTACCACTACGGTCGTGAAGCAATCCATAACATCCTGTACACCATTGCAAACTCCAAGGCAATGAACGGCGGTATGCCGGGCAGCCGTTATCTGGCAAAGGTCGAGCCTTACCAGAAGGTCATCTACGCAGTGGATGGTGTCTGCGGCGGTCTGATCGCAGTTCTGGTCGTTCTGACGATTCTCCGCTTCCGTAAAAAGAAAGAGGACGTAAAAACCGTCTGATCAACACATAGGAACAGAAGGGGCGGCGGGCAAACGCCCGCCCCCTTTTTTTGATTGTCAGGAGAGACCCATGAAACACACAGATATCATCAACAGCCTGGATCTGGAACAAAAATGCGCCCTGCTGAGCGGCGGCACGGTGTTCACCACCCGGGCGCTGCCGGGCAAGGGCATCCCCGCCATTACCCTGTCGGACGGCCCCAACGGCGTGCGCAAGCAGGCGGGCGCGGCTGACCATCTGGGCCTGAACCCAAGTGTGCCTGCCACCTGCTTCCCCACCTCGGCTACCGTTGCCAACAGCTGGGACCCGGAGCTGGGCGAGGCTGTGGGCGCAGCCATGGGCGAAGAAGCAGCGGCACAGGGCGTGTCGGTGCTGCTGGGCCCCGGCCTGAACATCAAGCGCAGCCCCCTGTGCGGCCGCAACTTCGAGTATTTCTCGGAGGATCCCTACCTTGCCGGTAAGATGGCTGCGGCCTACGTCCGCGGCATCCAGAAAAACGGCATTGCCGCCTGTCCCAAGCACTTTGCGGTGAACAGTCAGGAGCTGCGCCGCATGGCCTCGGATTCTATCGTGGACGAGCGCACCCTGCGGGAAATTTACCTGACCGGCTTCGAGATGGTGGTCAAAGAAGCGCAGCCTAAGACCATCATGTCCGCCTATAACCTTGTCAACGGCACCTACGCCAACGAGAACACCCACCTGCTCATGGATATCCTGCGCGGGGACTGGGGCTTTGACGGCGCAGTGGTCACCGACTGGGGCGGCAGCAACGACCACGCCCTCGGCGTAAAGAACGGCTCTACGCTGGAAATGCCTGCCCCCGGCGGGGACGCCATCCGGGAGCTGATGAAGGCGGTGCAGACCGGCAAGATCACCGAAGCGGACGTGGACGCCCGGCTGGACGAACTGCTGGAGCTGGTGTTCACCACCAAGGCGGCGGTGGACGCCGCACCAGGCAAGTTCGATGCCGACGCCCACCACGCACTGGCACGCCGGGCTGCTGCCCAGAGCATCGTGCTGCTGAAGAACGAAAACGGCCTGCTGCCCCTTGCAAAGGGGGAGAAGGTGGCGGTCATCGGCGACTTTGCGCAGACACCCCGTTATCAGGGTGCAGGCTCCAGTGCCGTCAACTCCATCAAGGTGGATTCCTTTCTGGACTGCCTTGCCGAGAGCGGCCTGAACAGCGTCGGCTACGCCAAGGGCTTTGACCGGCAGGGCAAGCCCGATGAGGTGCTGAAGGCCGAGGCGGTGCAGCTGGCAAAGAACGCCAATGTGGTGCTGCTGTGCATGGGTCTGGACGAGATCAAGGAGAGCGAGGGCATCGACCGCGCCGACATGAAGCTGGCAGAGAACCAGCTGGAACTGCTGGCGGCTGTGGCGGCGGCAAACCCCAATGTGGTGGTGTTGCTGAGCGCGGGCTCCTCGCTGGAAAGCGGTTGGGTCAAGGACTGCAAGGCGCTGGTCTACGGCTGCCTGGGCGGTCAGGCCGGTGCGGGCGCACTGGTCGAGGTGCTCACCGGTGCGCAGAACCCCTGCGGCAAGCTGGCTGAGACTTGGGCGCGCAGCTACGCCGACACCCCCGCAAAGGCGCATTTCGGCGGCGACGGTCCCACTGTGGAGTACCGCGAGGGGCTGTATGTGGGCTACCGCTACTACGACACCGCCGGTGTGCCCACCGCCTTCCCCTTCGGCTACGGCCTGAGCTACACCAGCTTTGCGTACAGTGACCTGAAAGCAGACGAAAACGGCGTGACCCTGACTGTCACCAACACCGGCAGCTGTGCAGGTGCCGAGGTGGTGCAGCTGTATGTGGCAAAGCCGGATGCAACGATTTTCCGCCCCGCCAAGGAGCTGAAGGGCTTTACCAAGGTGCAGCTGGAAGCCGGAGAGAGCAAGACCGTCACCATCCCGCTGGACGACAAGGCGTTCCGCTACTGGAACGTTACCACCGACCGCTGGGAGGTGGAAGGCGGCAGCTATCAGCTGCTGGTGGGCGCTTCCAGCGCCGATATCCGTCTGACTGCCGCCGTCACGGTGGCGGGCACCGGCGCACCCGACCCCTACGCGGGCAAAGACCTTGCCCATTACCGCACCGCACAGGTGCAGAACGTGCCGGACGCGGAGTTTGAAGCGCTGCTGGGCCGTCCCATCCCGGAGAACAAGGTACATATCGACCGCAACATGACGCTGGGCGAGATGGGGCACGGACGCAGCCCCATCGGCTGGCTGGCAGCTGCCGTGCTGGGCACCCTGCTGCGCCGCAGCATCAAAAAAGGCAAGCCCGACCTGAACATCCTGTTCCAGTACAATATGCCTCTGCGGGCGCTGGCCAAAATGACCAATGGCGCTATCAGCATGGGCATGGTGGACGGCATCGTGATGGAGCTGCAGGGCTTCTGGATCATCGGCCTTGTGCGGGTGATCGTGGAGGCCGTGAAGAACATCGTGCTGAACAGCCGCATGGAAGAGCGCTTGAAAAACAGCTGAAAGGAAGCAGGCTATGAATTTCTGGAATAACTTCGCGGCAAAGCACCCCGCCGCTGCCAAGTGGGTGCGCGAGGGCGGCCTGTTCGTCATCGTGTCCAACCTCATCACCGTGTTCAAGTACCTGCTGCTGCAATTTCTGCCCAAGGCCTTTGCAAGCCTGCCGGTGGTGGATTTCGGCTGGCCGGGCATTGATATCACCCTGTTCGGCGAGACCTTCAAGTGGAACATCCTCGGCTACGATGCCGCCCACGGCGGCTTGCCCTACTTCTGCGCCTACATGATCGCCATGGTCATCGGCGAGTGCATCAATTTCCCCATCCAGCGTAATTTCGTGTTCCGCAGCAAGGGCAATCTGGCAAAGCAGATCGGCTGGTATGTGCTGGCGTTCTGCGTCATCACCTGCATCGTCAACTCCATCAACTGCATCTGGGTGGCGGTGGCGGGTCTGCTGGTGCCGGACTTCATCTACAACATCGGCACTACGGTGCTGAACGGCGGCATCTCCATGGTCATCTTCTTCTTCGTGAATAAGATCATCTTCCCGGAGGGCGAAAAAGCCGCCAAATAACAAGTCATCTTCTTCATTTTCTTCTTTTCATCACAAAGGCTCTCGCCCGCTCTGTGCATACGACAGAACAGGTGGGAGCCTTTGGTTTATGATCATCCTATCGCACAAAAGGCAGGATACCATCGTAATGATGATACCCTGCCTTTGCTCGTTCCGGTTCTCGTCCTGTGACCTCCGCCACAAAAAAATCCCCAGATCGAATGGTCTGGCGGCATCTTTCTTGGTAGACATTCCTACGCGTTGGGAACCGCACACTAATCAAAGCCCTGCTAGGGCTTTGATTGCCCCGCCTGCGGCGCGGCCGTGCTGTTCGAGCCCTGTACCGTCCTGCTCTGACGCAGGTTAGTGGATGACGCAACAAAAGAGCCCCTGACCGAAGTCAGGGACTTTTGTTTTGGTGGACGGTACAGGACTCGAACCTGTGACCTCCTGCACGTCAAGCAGATGCTCTACCAGCTGAGCTAACCGTCCATATTCTGTTTTGCCGAAATCAGCTAGACTATAATACCATAGCCTGTGCCGAAAAGCAAGACCTTTTTTCAAAAATTGTAAAACTTTTTTGAAAAAGCACCCCGAAATCCGGCTTCTGTGCGGTGCAGCGCGGGTTTTGGGGCGGCGGGCGACAGCTTTCTTGTTGCCCCCAACCAGACGTTGTGCTATAATAGAAAACTATAATAGGAGTAGTGTCGGAAAGGGAACACAGCATGAGAGTTTTGGGCATCGACCCCGGTTACGCCATCGTGGGCTGGGGCGTGGTGGAGTATGCGGGCAACCGCTTTGCGCCGGTGGATTTCGGCGCGGTGTGCACGGACGCAGGCGTGCCGTTTGAGCGGCGGCTGGATGAGGTGTATACCGGCATCAAAGAGGTCATCGAGCGCACAAAGCCCGAGGTGCTTGCCATCGAAAAGCTGTTCTACCAGCACAACCAGACCACCGTCATCGGCGTAGCCGAAGCGCGCGGGGTCATACTGCTGGCGGCGGCGCAGGCGGGGCTGCCCATCTACGAGTACACCCCCATGCAGGTCAAGCAGGCGGTCACCGGCTACGGCAAGGCCGTGAAAAAGCAGGTGCAGGAGATGACCCGGGTGCTGCTGCATCTGCCCGCCGTGCCAAAGCCGGACGACACCGCCGATGCGCTGGCCATGGCAATTACCTTCTGCCACACCAACGGCAACCAGCTCAACCGCTACACCCGCCGGGTGGCGGGGCCCATCTGACCGCATACCACAGCCGCCCTGCGGGGCGGCGGGTCTTGACTGAGAGGATTCTATGATCTACTGTCTGACTGGAAAAATCGTGAAAAAAAGCCTGAACGCCGTGGTGCTCAGCTGCGGCGGCGTGGGCTACTATACCCAGTGCCCGGCCAGCGTGGCGGGGGCACTGCCCGGTGTGGGGCAGGAAACCACCCTGTACACCGTGATGAGCGTGACCGAGAACGATGTGAGCCTGTACGGCTTTGCCACCGAGGAGCAGCAGGCCTGCTTTGAGATGCTGACCGCCGTGTCCGGCGTGGGCCCCAAGGTGGGGCTTGCCATCCTCAGCGTCATGGAGCCGCAGCGGGTGGCGCTGGCCATCTCGGCGGGAGACCACAAGGCCTTTAAGGCCGCCTCCGGCGTGGGGCCGAAGCTGGCGCAGCGCATCGTGCTGGAACTGAAGGATAAGGTGGCCAAGGGCTTTGTGGACGGCATCTCGCTGGAAGATGTGGCGGGCTCTGCCGCCGATACACCCGCGACCCAAAGCAGCGCACAGGCCATTGCAGCGCTGGTGTCGCTGGGCTACAGCCAGAGCGAGGCGGCGCTGGCCATCGCAAAGATCGATGCCACGCTGCCGGTGGAAGAGATCATCAAGCTGGCCTTGCGCAGCATGGCAGGCAGGAGGTAAGCAATGCAGGACGATACCGCGCTGTACGGCGCAAAAATGATGCAGCCCGCCATGACCCCGGCGGACAGTGAGGAAAATAACCTCCGCCCGCAGCATCTGGAGGACTACATCGGGCAGGAAAAGGCCAAGCAGAACCTGAAGATCTATCTGGAAGCCGCCAAGCGCCGGGGCGAGCCGGTGGATCACATTCTGCTCTACGGCCCGCCGGGTCTGGGCAAGACCACGCTGGCGGGCATCATCGCCAACGAGATGGGAGTACAGATCCGCATCACCAGCGGCCCGGCCATTGAAAAGCCCGGCGACCTTGCCGCCCTGCTGACCAACCTGCAGGAGGGCGATGTGCTGTTTATCGACGAGATCCACCGCCTGTCCCGGCAGGTGGAGGAGGTGCTGTATCCCGCGCTGGAGGACTACGCGCTGGATATCATGATCGGCAAGGGCCCCAGTGCCCAGAGCATCCGCATCAACCTGCCCCGGTTCACGCTGGTGGGCGCTACCACCCGCGCCGGACAGATCACCGGCCCGCTGCGCGACCGCTTTGGCGTGCTGCTCAAGCTGGAACTGTACAGCCCGGACGAGCTTTCCCGCATCATCATGCGGTCGGCGGGCATTCTGGATCAGCCCATCACCCCGGAAGGCGCTTATGAGCTGGCAAAGTGCAGCCGTGGCACGCCCCGCGTGGCGAACCGCTTTTTGAAGCGCATCCGCGACTTTGCCACCGTGCTGGGTGACGGCATCATCGATCAGGATGTGGCGCTGCTGGGTCTGAAGCGGATGGACGTGGACGCGCTGGGTCTGGATGAGCTGGATCGCAGCCTGCTGCGCGCCATCATTGAGATGTACAACGGCGGCCCGGTAGGTCTGGAAACGCTGGCTGCCGCGCTGGGCGAGGAGGCCGTCACGCTGGAGGATCTGTGCGAGCCGTATCTGATGCAGATGGGCTTTTTGACCCGCACCCCGCGCGGACGCTGCGCCACCCGCCTTGCCTACGAGCATCTGGGCATGAAAGCCCCGGAGACCGGCAGCGCCGAGGAAAACGGCCAGCAGAGCCTGTTCTGACTTATTATATAGGAATTTGAAGCAGTAAACGGAAGGAGGACGCTATGCGCCCTGCAGATACTTGGAAAGACTATGAACTGCTGGATGCCACCGACGGCAACCGGCTGGAACGCTGGGGAGAGACTTTGCTCATCCGCCCCGACCCGCAGGTGGTGTGGAAGACCCCCAAGCAAAGCCCCCTGTGGGCAAAGGCAGATGCCATCTACCACCGCTCCAATCAGGGCGGCGGCGAGTGGGAGTACCGCCGCCGTCTGCCGGAAAAGTGGAAGATCAGCTGCGGCGAGGGGGAGGATAAGCTCACCCTCATCGTCAGCCCCACCGGCTTCAAGCACACCGGTGTGTTCCCGGAGCAGGCAGTCAACTGGGCGTGGTACCAGCAGAAGATCCGCGCAGCGAACCGCCCGGTGAAGGTGCTGAACCTGTTTGGCTACACCGGCGGCGCTACGCTGGCTTGCGCCGCTGCCGGTGCCACCGTCTGCCATGTGGACGCCTCCAAGGGCATCGTGGCATGGGGCAAGGACAACGCCGTGGCAAGCAGCCTGACCGACAAGCCCATCCGCTGGCTGGTGGACGACTGCGCCAAGTTCGTGGCGCGGGAAAAGCGCCGGGGCAACACTTACGACGGCATCATCATGGACCCGCCCAGCTACGGGCGCGGCCCCGGCGGCGAGATCTGGAAGCTGGAGGACTGCATCTACGACCTTATCAGCCAGTGCGAAGAGGTGCTCAGCGATACCCCGCTGTTCTTTGCGGTCAACAGCTACACCACCGGCCTGTCCCCGGCAGTCATGGAGTATATGCTCAAAACCACGCTGGTGCCCCGCTTTGGCGGCAAGACCAGCTGCGATGAGATCGGCCTGCCGGTGTCTGCCACCGGCGGCGTGGTGCCCTGCGGCGCCACCGCCATTTGGGAAGAATAAGGAAAGAACTCCCTCAGTCACGGCTGTCGCCGTGCCAGCTCCCTCGGGGAGGGAGCCTTTGGCAAAACCGAAAACTTATCCTCTTCGCCAGAGGCTCCCCCTTTGGGGGAGCTGGCAAATCTGTAAAGATTTGACTGAGAGGGCGAGGACGTTAAAAATAAGCAAGCAATTTCAATAGAATGGGGTACAGCCCCTTTCGGAGGGGCGCACCACCAGAAAGAGAAACAAAGCATGAGTGATACGATTTTAACTGCTGAAAATTTGAAGTTCCGCTACGATGCCGAGCAGCCGGTCTATGCGCTGGACGGCGTATCTGCGCAGGTGAAGCGCGGGGAGTTCGTGGCGGTGCTGGGTGCAAACGGCTGCGGAAAATCCACGCTGGCGAAGCACTTCAACGCCATTCTGCTGCCCGAGAGCGGCAAGGTGTATGTGGAGGGCATGGATACCGCAGACGAGGACAAACTCTACGATATCCGCCAGACCGTGGGTATGGTGTTCCAGAACCCGGACAACCAGATCGTTGCCACTGTGGTGGAAGAGGACGTGGCCTTTGCGCTGGAAAACCTCGGGGTGCCGCAGGACGAGATGCGCCGCCGGGTGGACGACTCCATGAAGATGGCTGGCATCTACGAATACCGCGAGCGCGCACCCCACAACCTTTCCGGCGGTCAGAAGCAGCGCGTGGCCATTGCCGGTGTGGTTGCCATGCGCCCGGACTGCCTGATCTTGGACGAAGCCACCGCCATGCTGGACCCGCGCGGCCGCGAGCAGGTGATGCAGACCATCCACTACCTGAACGAGAACATGGGCATTACGGTGGTGTCCATCACCCACTATATGGAAGAAGCCGCACAGGCTGACCGTGTGCTGGTGATGAGCAAGGGTCATGTGGTGATGGAGGGCACCCCGAAAGAGGTGTTTAGCCAGACCGAAAAGGTGCGCAGTCTGCATCTGGACGTGCCGCAGGCCGCTGAGCTGCGGGACGAGCTGGTGAAGGCCGGTATCCCGATGCCGGAAGGCATCATCGACACCGGTGCCTGTGCACAGGCGCTGTATGAGCTGCTGCAGTAAGGGGGCGGACGAAATGGCAGATATCATTAAGGTAGAACATCTGAGCTACGTCTATAACCCCGGCCTGCCCACCGCAGTGACCGCGCTGGATGACGTGAGCTTTACCGTAGAAGAGGGCGATTTTGTGGGCATCATCGGGGCGACAGGCTCCGGCAAAAGTACCCTCATCACCCACATGAACGGCCTGAATAAGCCCACCAGCGGCAAAATTTTCATTGACGGCCGCGATCTGTGGGCAGACCCGGAAAAGATCCGGGATTTCCGCTTTCTCACCGGGCTTGTGTTCCAGTACCCGGAATACCAGCTGTTTGAGGAGACCTGCTACAAGGACATCGCCTTTGGCCCCAAGAACATGGGCTTGGACGAGGCCGAGGTAGACCGCCGCGTCCACGAAGCCGCAGACTTTGTGGGCTTAGACCCGGCGCTTTTGGAGCGCAGCCCCTTTGAGCTGTCCGGCGGTCAGAAGCGCCGGGTGGCGGTGGCGGGCGTCATGGCCATGAAGCCCCGCATCCTTGTGCTGGACGAGCCTGCCGCCGGTCTTGACCCGGAGGGACGGGACGATATCCTTTCCGAGGTGAAGGAGTACCACAAAAAGACCGGCACCACCGTGCTGCTGGTGTCCCACAGCATGGAGGATATTGCCAAGTACGCCAACCGTGTGCTGGTGATGAGCAACAAGAAAATTGCCATGTACGACACGGTGGAAAAGGTCTTTGCCCGCGCCCCGGAGCTGCTGGAATTGGGGCTGTCGGTGCCGCAGGTGACGAAAATTTTCCTCAAGCTGCGGGAGATGGGGGTGGACGTCCCTGCGGACGTGTACACCATTCCCTACGCGGTCAAGACCCTGCTGGAAGCCAAGCGCCGCCGCGATGCCGGGGAAAGCCTTGTGCTGCCCCGCAGCACTGCACAGAAAGGGGGTGCTGTCTGATGCTGCGAGATATCACCATCGGTCAGCACTTCCCGGGCAACAGTCTGGTGCACCGGTTCGACCCCAGACTGAAGCTTGTGCTGACCGTCGCCTATATCGTGCTGCTGTTTGCGGCCTCCAACCCCTTGGGGCTTACTTTGTCCATCCTCTTTTTGGGGGTCATGTACAAGGTGGCAAAAATTCCGGTCAAGATGATCGGCAAAAGCCTGAAGCCCATCCTGCCCATCGTGCTGTTCACGGCGGTGCTGAACCTGTTCTTTGTCTCCGGCGAGGGTGACCCGCTGGTGCATTTCTGGTTCTTGACCATCTACGCCGAGGGCGTGCGCTATGCAGTGCTGATGGCGGTGCGCGTGATGGCGCTCATTGCGGGCACCAGCCTGCTTACCTACACCACCAGCCCCATCGTGCTGACCGATGCCATTGAGCAGCTGCTCAAGCCCTTGGGCAAGCTGCACTTCCCGGTGCACGAGCTGGCCATGATGATGAGCATTGCGCTGCGCTTTATCCCCACCCTCATCGAGGAGACGGATAAGATCATGAACGCGCAGAAGGCGCGCGGCGCACAGCTGGACACCGGCAAAATGACCGACCGGGTCAAGGCGCTGGTGCCGGTGCTCATCCCGCTGTTCATCTCGGCCTTCCGCCGCGCGGACGAGCTGGCTATGGCCATGGAGTGCCGCTGCTACCGCGGCGGCACAGGCCGCACCCGTCTGAAGGTGCTGCGCTGCGAAAAGCAGGACTACATCGACCTTGCGGTCTGCATCGCCTGCTTTGCCGTCATCCTTGCCTCCCGGCTGGTGTTCCCGAATTATTAAAGAGGAGAACCCTCTCAGTCAATGCCTTGCGGCATTGCCAGCTCCCCCGAAAGGGGGAGCTTTTGGTACGGAACTTCTCTGATGGGAGAAAATGCCGCTTCCCGCTGCGGCCCCTCCGGTGAAAGTGTGTCTGTCGCGGTCCGCAGACCGCGACAGACACGAAATAAAAAACGTTTTTCCGCTGAATATGGCCAGAGCGAAGCAGCGGCCATTTTAAATCAGAACTATGAACTTTTTACTTACCCTTGCCTACGACGGCACAAATTACTGCGGCTTTCAGGTGCAGCCCAACGGGCGCAGCGTGGCGGCCACCTTTCAGGATGCACTGGAAGCGGTGCTGGGCTCACGGCCCGATATCAAGGGCTGCAGCCGCACCGATGCCGGGGTGCACGCGCTGGGCTTCCGGCTGAATTTCCACGCCGATACCCGCATCCCGCCCCAGAAGCTGCCGCTGGCGCTCAACCAGCATCTGCCGCCGGATATCCGGGTGCTTGCAGCGCAGACCGTGCCGGAGGATTTCCACGCCCGGTACGCCGCCCATACCAAGACCTACCTGTACCGCATCCATAACCACCCCATCGACTCGCCCTTTGATGCCGCCTACTACACCCGGGTGCCCCGGCGGCTGGACGAAGCCGCCATGCAGGCAGCGGCGCAGCAGTTTGTGGGGACCCACGATTTTCTGGCGCTGTGCGCGGCGGGCAGTTCTGCCGCCGCCCACGGGGACACCGTGCGCACCATCACGGACTGCCATGTCACCCGGCGCGGGGACGAGGTGGACATTGAGGTGACCGCCGACGGCTACCTGTACAACATGGTGCGCATTCTGGCGGGTACTTTGTGCGAGGTGGGCGCGGGGCGGCTGCGCGCTGCGGACATCCCCGCCATTCTGGCAAGCCGGGACCGCAGCCGGGCGGGCCCCACCCTGCCCGCAAAGGGCTTGTTTTTAAAGTGCGTGGATTACCCGGAAAAGGAGGAGCAGCCATGAAAAAGCTTCATCGCGGCGGCAGCAACCCGGACGGAGAGCCGCTTTCTGCCGGGCGTGTGGAATATCTGGAAGCAGCGCGCCAGCGGGTGCGCCGCCGCCGTTTACGCCGCACTGCCATTCTTCTGGCGGCGCTGATACTGGTCACTCTGTTTGCCACCGGCGCGGTGGGTGCATCCATCGCCCGGGTAAAGGATATGGTGGATACGGTGCACATCGCCCTGTCCCCGGCGGTGGGCTGGCCGCAGCAGACCGGCCTTGGTGATTTAACGGCAGTGCAACCCATGTCCGGCAGCTTTGCAGCCATGGACGAGGATGCCTGTGTGGTGTACAGCCTTGGCGGCACCCGCCTTGCCAGCATCCAGAGCGGCTACGCCCGCCCGGCGCTGGCTGCGGGCAAGACCCGCTTTGTGCTGTACAACCGCTCCGGCAACGAGCTGCGGGTGGAAAGCCGCACCCAGAACCTTTACAGCAAAACGCTGGAAAACAGCATCTATCTGTGTGCCATGTCGGACACCGGCACGCTGGCAGTGGCCACCGATTCTGCCGACAGCACCGCCCGGCTGACCGTGTATACCCCCACCATGAGCGAGCAGCTGCACTGGGATATGACCAGCGCGCAGGGCACCCCGGTGCGGATGGCCTTTGCCGCCGACAGCCGCCGTCTGGCGGTGGCGGCGGTCACCTCCAGCGCCGGACAGTTACAGGCAAACCTCTTTGTGCTCAGCCTTGCGCAGGGCGACCCGGTGCAGCTGAGCAGCGGGGACAGCGTGCCCCAATGGCTGGGCTGGCTGAACAACGACACCGTGCTGGCTGTGTACGAGAACTGCGCCGTGGTGTACGGTGCGGACGGCGGCGAGCGGGGACGCTTCGACCTTGGCGGCGGCAGTCTTGTCAGCGTTTCGCAGGACGGTGCAAACGCCGCCCTGCTGTTGGAAAACGGACAGGTGTGCACCGCCGTACTGCTGGATAGAGACCTGAACGTGCAGTACAGCGGCAACGTGCCTGCGGCAAACCAGATCCTGCGCCGGGGTCAAAACTTTTATCTGCTTACCGACAGCGGCGTGGAATGCTTTGCCGCAGACGGGGTGTACCAGTGGGGACAGACGCTTTCCGTCCGTCCGCAGGCGCTCATCGCGGGCAAGCAGCTGCTGGTGCTGTGCGGCAACACGGTGCAGCAGATCGCTCCGCCGGAGCAAACGGCTTCCAGCGCCCAGTGACCGGGGGAAACCGGTATTTTTGCGGGGAAAGTGATCTTTATAACAGGGAAAACAAGGTATGTTCAAGAATCCGTCATTTCTTTTTGATATCCTATGTACGGTGGTCTGGCTGGTGCTGATGGTGCGCTACGCCCGCAAGGGCTTTCTTGCCAGCATCGTGCAGCTGTCCGGCAACCTCATCAGCCTGCTGGGCGCACGGCAGTGTTCTGCCGCCTGTGCGGGCTGGGTGTTCGAAAATCTGCTGGCCGGGGGCTTCCGTACCCAGATCGCCGCCCACCTTTCGGAGGACGGCGTGGTGAACCTTTCCGGCATTGCGCAGCAGTACGCGGGCTTTTTGCCCGAAAGCTTCCGCGCCTCCATCGTGGCGGCGTGCGAGCGCAGCATCAACGCCGTGCTGGCAGACAACGCCGTGGTGCTGGCCGATACCATCGTGGAAAAAGTATTGCAGCCGCTGCTCACCCCGGTGATCATGCTGGTACTGTTCTTTGTGTTCTACGCGGTGCTACGGCTGCTGGTCAGTATGCTGGTCACCGTGCTGGGGCTGGTGAATAAGCTCCCGGTCATCGGTACAGTGAACCGGGGTCTGGGCTGGCTGACCGGCGGCATGACCGCAATGCTGGACCTATACCTCGTGCTGTGCGTGGTGTGGGGGCTGGTGGTCATCACCGGCGGCAACCTGAATGTGCTTAACGACACTGTAATGCACAGCAGTCTTTACTATAAAGCGTTTAATGTGTTCAACCCCTTTTTGTAACAGGGGCGACAAGGAGGAACTATGGTCTGTATTCGATGCCAGAAGCGTCCGGCGATCATCTTTATCCAGCGGATGGAGAATGGTCAGATGAAGCAGGAGGGGTACTGTCTGCACTGTGCCCGGGAACTGCACATCAAGCCCGTGGACGATCTGATGAAACAATTCGGGATGTCGGAGCAGGATCTGGATAACATGGAAAACCGCATGGAGAGCATGATGGAGGAGCTGGGCGATTCCAACCCCCTTTCCATGCTGATGAATATGTCCGGCGCCGGCGAGGATGCCGATGCGGAGAACATGGACGAAGATCTTGTACCCGGCAGCAATGCCACCTTCCCGCTGGGCTTTACCGGCACGGAAAAGCAGGACGGCGACAAAAAGGCCGACCGCAAAAACGGCAAAAAGCCGCCCAAGCGCAAGTTTTTGGATACCTACTGCGAAAACCTGACCCGCAAGGCGCGGGAGGGCAAGCTGGATGATATCATCGGGCGCGACCGCGAGATCTACCGCACCATCCAGATTTTGAGCCGCCGCCAGAAGAATAACCCCTGCCTTATCGGTGAAGCCGGTGTGGGCAAGACCGCCATTGCCGAAGGCATTGCCGAGCGCATTGCCAAGGGACAGGTGCCCATCGGCCTGCGGGATAAGGAAATCTTCCTGCTCGACCTCACCAGCCTTGTGGCGGGCACTCAGTTCCGTGGTCAGTTCGAGCAGCGGGTCAAGGGTCTGCTGAGCGAGGTGAAGGCCGCAGGCAACGTGATCCTGTTCATTGACGAGATCCACACCATCACCTCTGCCGGTGAGAGCGAGGGCGCCATGAACGCGGGCAACATCTTAAAGCCCGCCCTCTCCCGTGGCGAAATTCAGGTCATCGGCGCCACCACCTTTACCGAGTACCGCAAGTACATCGAAAAAGATCAGGCGCTGGAGCGCCGCTTCCAGCCTGTGCGGGTGGAAGAGCCCAGCGTAGCCGACACCCTTGCGGTGATGAACGGAATCAAGCGCTACTACGAGCAGCACCACCATGTACAGGTGCCCGCCGAGGTGCTTTCGGCGGTGGTCACCCTGAGCGAGCGCTACATCACCGACCGCTTTTTGCCGGATAAGGCCATCGACCTGCTGGACGAAGCCTGCGCCTGCTGCAATCTGGCACACCCGGTCATCTCCGAGTATCTGGGGATGCAGAAAGAGCTGGACGCCCTGAAACAGGAAGAAGCCGAGATGGAAAGCGCGGATGTGAACGAAGCCATCGACTACGAGCGCGTAGCCGAGCGCAAGACCCGCATCGCCAAGCTGGAATCCGAGCTGCCCGCCAAGCAGGCCGCTGCCAGCGAGATTCAGGTGACCATGGACGATGTGGCAAAGGTCATCGAGCTGTGGACGGGCATCCCGGCGGTAAAGATCCGTGAGACCGAGTTCGTCAAGCTGGCAGGGCTGGAAAATGCCCTCAAGCAGAAGGTCATCGGTCAGGACGAAGCCGTGCATCTGGTGGCGCAGGCCATCAAGCGCAGCCGCGCCGACCTTTCCGGCCGCCGCCGTCCCGCAAGCTTCATCTTTGTGGGCCCCACCGGCGTGGGCAAGACCGAGCTGGTCAAGCAGCTGGCAGAACAGTTGTTCGACGGTCCCGACCCGCTCATTCGTCTGGACATGAGCGAGTACATGGAAAAATACGCGGTGTCCCGCATGATCGGTTCTCCTCCGGGCTATGTGGGCTACGAGGAAGCCGGTCAGCTCACCGAGAAGGTGCGCCGCCGCCCGTACAGCGTGGTGCTGTTTGACGAGATCGAAAAGGCACACCCGGACGTGATGAACATTCTGCTGCAGATTCTGGACGAGGGCAAGATCAACGATGCGCAGGGACGCACGGTGGATTTTTCCAACACGGTCATCTGCATGACCTCCAATGCCGGCAGCAGCGACCAGAGCGCGGGCAGCCTTGGCTTTAACAAGAGCGACGCCCAGCGCAGCGAGGAAAAGACCCGCAAGGCGCTGGCGCAGTTCCTGCGCCCGGAGTTCCTTGGCCGCGTGGATGAAGTGATCGCCTTCAAGCCCCTGACCGAGGAGACCTTGCAGGGCATCGCCGCCCTGATGCTGGACGAGTACAAGCCCGGCATGGAAGCCAAGGGCATCGCTTACAGCTACACCCCGGCAGCGCTCAAGGCGCTGGTGCAAAAGAGTCAGGGCGGGCGCTTCGGCGCACGCGATCTGCGCCGCACCATCCGCAAGGCGGTGGAGGACCCCGCCGCCGAGCGCCTGATCGACGGCACGCTGGCATCCGGCGGCACCCTTGTGGTGGATGCCGATGAAAACGGCGAAGTCGTGCTGAAATAATCATAACCGCAAAGCACCCCGGCTGGAAACAGCCGGGGTGCTTTTTGTCTGCGTGCAAAAACTTTTTGTAATATATACTTGACATTTAGAATGGTAAATGCTACTATATGTCCAGAGGATAAAACAAATGCCGACCCGGCAGGAAAGGAGCGTATCAATGCCGAAGAACCTGAAATTAAAGGCCGCCCGTGCGGAAAAGGACATGACGCAAGGCGCGCTTGCCGAAGCGGCAGGCGTTTCGCGCCAGACTATCAACGCCATTGAAAAAGGGGAGTACAACCCCACCATCAACCTTTGCCGCAGTATCTGTAAAATTCTGGATAAGACATTGGATGAACTGTTCTGGGAGGAATGAGTTATGAAATTTTCACTATACAGCAAGAAAAACCAGTTGGACGAGATGCAGGAGCAGACCATGCGCAAAATTGAAAGCCATGGCTTCTGGCTGCTGTGGTACAGCCTTCTGGCGGCGTGGATCGTGCAGACGGTGTTCGGGGCTGCGGACAAGGCCGCCGGAGAGTGGGTCGTATTCATGATCGGCTGCATTTATATGGTTGTCGCGTGTCTGCGCAATGGTCTGTGGGAACGCCACTTTTCGGATACGCCCCTGGCCAATGCTGTGTATTCTCTGGTGGCTGCGGTGGCGGTTACGCTGATCAGCGGGTTTTCCAGTGGATACTGGGTCGGTGCCGCTTTTGCCGGTGTTTTTGCCGGCATCCTGTGCTTTGCATTGCTGCAACTGTGCGTCGCTCTGGTACGCAAACGGCGCGAGCATCTGGATGACCCGAAGGACGGAGAATAATATTATAAAAAGGGGCTGCTGCACAGCATTTGATGCAGCAGCCCCTTTTGCATGGGTGCATGATATTATCCCGCATTGACAAATCTGCGCAGAATAAGTACAATAAAACATAGCTATCCGCAAATTTTTTGCATGAGAATAAAGGAGCGTTTTTCTATGCCGAGCAATAAAGTCCGCACCCGTTTTGCACCCTCGCCCACGGGTTATATGCACGTTGGCAACCTGCGTACTGCCCTGTACACCTACCTGATGGCCAAGCACGAGGATGGCACCTTCATCCTGCGCATCGAGGACACCGATCAGGGCCGCTATGTGGAGGGCGCTGTGGATGTCATCTACAACACCCTGCGGGAGACCGGCCTTTTGTGGGACGAGGGCCCGGATATCGGCGGCCCCGTTGGCCCCTATGTGCAGAGCGAGCGCATGGGGATGTTCAAGCAGTACGCCGAGCAGCTGGTGGCAGAGGGCAAGGCCTATTACTGCTTCTGCACCGAAGAGCGGCTGGAAGCTCTGCACGCCGAGCAGCGCGCTGCCGGTGAGATGACCCACTACGACGGCTGCTGCCGCGAACTGCCCAAGGAAGAAGTGGAAAAGCGCCTTGCCGCAGGCGAGCCTTACGTCATCCGCCAGAAGATCCCCCGCGAGGGCGTGACCGGCTTTGACGATGTGGTGTACGGCCACATCGAGGTGAACAACAGCGAGATGGACGACCAGATCCTCATCAAGACCGATGGAATGCCCACCTATAACTTTGCTAACGTTGTGGATGACCACCTGATGGGCATTACCCACGTCATCCGCGGCAGCGAGTACCTGTCCTCCACCCCCAAGTATAACCTGCTGTATCAGGCCTTTGGCTGGGACATCCCCACCTATATCCACTGCCCGCCGGTGATGAAGGACGCGCAGAACAAGCTGTCCAAGCGCAACGGCGATGCAAGCTATCAGGATCTGGTGGCTAAGGGCTACCTGACCGAAGCTGTGCTGAACTATATCTGCCTGCTGGGCTGGAGCCCCCGCGGCGAGTACGCCGAGCAGGAGATCTTCTCCCTGCCGGAGCTGGTCAAGATCTGGTCCCCGGAGGGCATCTCCAAGTCCCCCGCCATCTTCGACCCCCTCAAGCTGCGCGCCATCAATGCGGAGTATATCCGCCGCCTGAGCCCCGAGGAGTTCCAGAAAAAGGCCGAGCCGTGGATCGACAGCGCCGTGCACAGCGCCATCGACAAAAAGCTGCTGTGCGCAAACCTGCAGCCCCGGTGCGAGGTGCTGGGCGAGATCCCCGAGCAGCTGGATTTCTTTGACGCCATGCCGGAGTACGACGTGAGCCTGTACGCCAACAAAAAGCAAAAGACCACCCCGGAAACGGCCAAGGAAGCACTGGAAGCTCTGCTGCCGGTGCTGAGCGACGAGACTCTGGATTTTGCAAACCGCGATGCCGTGTTCGATGCCTGCAAGGCCAAGGCTGAGGAGCTGGGCAAAAAGAACGGCTGGCTGCTCTACCCGCTGGGCATTGCCCTTTCCGGCAAGCAGCGCACCCCCGGCGGCGGCACCGACCTTGCCTGCATGATGGGCCGCGAAAAGACCCTGCAGCGCGTGCAGGATGCCATTGCAAAGCTGAACGGCTGAGTGATATAAGTACAGTGATCTGGGAGGTGGAACCTATGATGTACCCGTTTATGACATTGGATGACGATACCGAGATCGTGCATTCCGAGATGAAGCCCGATGGCCGGGTGAAGGTGTACCTTGAAAAACCGGATGCAGAAGATTGTTTCCACTCAGCAGTGTGCTGGCTGCCGGGCTATGACTGGCAGGAGGTGCACGGCTTCACGCCGGAGGAGATCGCGCGGTATCAGAAGATCGTGGAGTCCACTTCCAGAAAAATCCGCTATTTCTGCTGAACAGTTGAAAATACCCCCAAAGCCCTGCGGTAAAATGACGGCCGCAAGGCTTTTTTGCGTCTTTGGGCGGGTTTGGGACGGTTCTATGCACCGCGCCAAAAAGCGCCGCTGCCCCGCGTTACAGTATATGCAGACAGTGCGGGGAACAGAACAAAATTCCCCGCCGGAAAGCGGGGGATTTTTATGACAGAGCGGATGGGTGTTTTATCTTCGGACGGGCGGTGTTTGCAGCCTTCGCCCTTGGCGGCACGGGCGATGCTGCGCCCGGCGGCGCGGCGGCTGGCAGCGGTGGGCGTCGGCTTTGCCGGCGGCTGGGCGGTGCTGTACGGGGCGCTGATGCCCTTTGGGCTGGGGCTGACTCTTGGACTGGCAGAGGATTGCTTTGCGCCCTGTGCAGCAGGGGCGGCGCTGGGACTGCTGCTCCACGGGCTGGGAGCACTCTCGCTGCGCAGCCTGTGTCAGCTGTGTGCGCTGGGCGCTGCCGTGGCAGCCCGCTGGCTGCTGCCGCAAAGGTTTGTGCCCGCCGCGCTGGCGGGCTGCGGTACTTTGACCGGCATGGCGCTGTGTTTTGCGCTGGGCAGCAGCGGCGGGGCAGACCTTTTGCTGTACAGCGCGGCGGACGCATTGCTTGCGGTGAGCATCGGCTTCGGGCTGCGCAAATTTGCCCCGGAGCGCCCGGGTATGGGCACGCTGCTGGTGGGCGCAGCCGTGGCAGCGGCGCTGGGCAGTGTGCGGTGGGGATGGTTTTCGCCCGGAGTATTGGCGTGTGCCGCCGCAGAGCTGGCACTGTGCTGCCGGGCACAGAGGTTTGCCGCCCTGAGCGGAAGTGCGGTGCTGGGCGCAGCCCTCTGCGCCGCAGACCCTGCCCTTGCCCCGGCGGCAGCGGGGCTGGGCTGTGCCACGGCAGCGGCGGCGGTGCTGGCGCCCGGACGGCGGGTGGAGACCCTTGCCGCCTACGCGGGCGGGTGTGTATCCGGGGTACTCTGCGTGCAGCCGCCCGGAAACGCCTTTGGGATGCTGTTCAGCGCCTGCGGCGGCATGGCGGTGGTCTGCCTGCTGCCCGGCGGCTGGCTTGCCCCGGCGGCAGACATCTCACAGAGCGGAGAAAACGCCCCCGCGCCCGCCCGCAGTGCGGCGGCATCTACCCGGCTGGAAGCCGTGGCGCAGAGCCTTTCCTCGCTGGCGGAGACGGTGAACGCGGTCTACGAGGGCTTGCCCCGGCGGCGGGAAGGTTTCCGCTGGGTCATAGACAATGTACATGATACCCTTTGTTTTAACTGCGGGCGGCGGGAGACCTGCTGGAAGCAGGAGTACACCGCCACCATGGCGGGCATGGAAGCGCTGCGTCCGCTGCTGGAACAGAATGGCAGCGTGGAAACAGCGCAATTGCCTGGGCAATTGTCCCGCTGCATCCACCCGGCAGCGCTGTGCGCGGCGGCGGGGCGCAGCTTTGCGCTGTACCGCAGCCGCAAGGAAGCGCGCATCCATTCCGAAGCCATGCGCACCGCCCTGACCGAGCAGTACAGCGCCGTAGCTGAAGCGCTTGGGGTGCTCAGCGAGCAGCTGGGGCGTCCCGGCGACCCGGAACCCTATAAATCCAGCCGGGTGGCGGAGTTCTTTACCGGGCTGGGTGCGCCGCCGCAGGAGTGCGCCGTCACGCTGGACGACCTTGGGCGCACCCATGCCGCCGTCACCCTGCCGCGCACCCGGTTCACCCCGCAGGAGCTGGCGGCGCTGGCGGGGGAGGTGGGGCATATCTGCCGCCGCACGCTGGAAGTGCCGCAGGTGCTCTCCTGCAAGGGCATGACCACCCTGCTGTTCAGCGAAAGACCGGCGCTGCGGGCGGTGTTCGGGGCGGCAAGCGCTGCCGCCCGGGGTGAGGTATCCGGGGATGCGGTGCAGCAATTCTGCAGCCCTACGGCGGCGCAGATGATCTTATGTGACGGCATGGGTACCGGACGCCCGGCGGCGGTGGACGGCAATCTGGCGGCAGAGCTGACCGCCCGGCTGCTCAAGGCGGGCTTTACCGCCGAGCTGGCGGCGCGGCTGGTGAACGTGGCGCTGGCGCTGAAAAGCGAGGACGAGAGCGGCGCAACGCTGGACCTCATCAGCGTGGACCTATACACCGGTACGGCGCGGCTGTTCAAGGCCGGGGCTGCTCCGGGGTTTCTGGTGCACGGCGGGCGGGTGCGGGCCGTGGGCGAAGCCACTCTGCCCATGGGGGTGCTGGGCGGGGTGAACGGACAGAGCCGGGTGGTGCACCTGACCGCCGGGGACTACGCGGTGCTGGTATCGGACGGCTTGCTGGTGGACGGCGCGGGCTGGGTGGCAAAGCAGGTGGAGCTTTCGGCGGCGGCAGGAGATGCGCCGGAAAAGCTGGCCGAAACGCTGGTGGAGACTGCCCGCATCCGCGCACAAAAGACCGGCCGCCCGGATGATATCACCGCCGCCGTGCTCCGGCTGGAAAAGAGCGGGTGACAGGCATATAACACAAATGGGCTTTTTACGTCTTGACCGGACGTCTAAAAGCCTTCACCCCTTGGGGGGGAGGTGGCGCGTAGCGCCGGATGAGGGGTGATTCCGGCAGCAGCGCCCTCATCAGTCACCTGCGGTGACAGCTTCCCCCGACCGGGGGAAGCCATAAATAGGAAGGAGCTACCGCTGGACTTTACAGAACTTCCGTTGCAATTTGCGGGAAGGAGGGGTATACTGGAAGCATATTTTTCAGCCCGGCAGTGCCGGGCGCAGGAGGCGGCTTATGCTTACCATCAACGTTGCACCCGACGGCAGCGGACAGTTTACCACCATTTCCGAGGCGGTGCTGGCGGTGCCCTACGACTGCCCTGCGGTCATCCGCATCGCACCGGGCATTTACCGGGAAAAGCTGGTTTGTGAGAAAAAGGATATCACCCTTGCGGGCGCGGGCATGGATGCCACCCGGCTGGTATGGAACGATGGCGGCAAGCTGCCGCACCCGGACGGGCGTCCCACCCACACCTTCCGCAGCTACACCGCCTTTTTCAGCGGCGAAAAGCTGCGGGTGGAGGATATGACCATCGAGAACGATGCAGGCCCCGGCGCAAAGGCGGGACAGGCCATCGCTGCCTATGTGGACAGCGCCCGGGCGGCGTTCAGCCGCGTGCGGCTGCTGGGCAATCAGGACACCCTGTTTTGCGCCCCTCTGCCGGAGAAAGAGCGGGAGAAGGACGGATTCCTTGGCCCGCGGGTGCTGGCACCCCGCCGGGCAAGCGCACAGTATTACCATGCCTGCGAAATTGCCGGAGATATCGATTTTATCTTTGGCGGGGCGGACGCCCTGTTTGAGCACTGTATCCTGCGCACGGTGAACAACGGCCTTGCGCACAGCTGGGTCACCGCGCCCTCCGGTGCGGCAGATGGGATGGGCTTTGTGTTCTGGGACTGCGATTTTGTCTCGGACTGCCCGGCGGGCAGCGTGTATCTGGGCAGACCGTGGCGGCCTACCGGCAAGACGGCGGTGCTGGACTGCCGCCTTGGGGCGCATATTGCGCCGGAGGGCTTTGCCGGCTGGAACGACCGCACCGACACGGCGCTGGCCGGCTTTGCCGAAGCAGGCAGCACCGGCGCGGGCGCAGGGGAGCGTCCCGGCTGGGTGCAGGCGCTTTCGGCTGCCGAAGCCGCTGCGCTGCTGCGCGCTGCCCGGCAGAAGTGCCGCATGGAGACTACGGAAAGGATAACGGAATGAAAAAATTACCCAATGCAGTAAAATGGCTCATCATTCTGGTGGTGCTGGGCGCTATGGGCGCTATGATGTGGGCGGTGAACGACCGCGCCTCCCGGGTGGAGATGCCCGCCCCGGACAACACCTTTGGCATCTACCATACGGCAGAGAGTGGAACATAATAAAAGCACCGGCAGTTTCCCGATTGGAAGATCTGGAAAACTGCCGGTGCTTTTTCTGTATCACAGGGGGTGCTCACTTACCCTCAAAATCGTCCACATAGGGCAGATCGCTCATGACGAACCAGAAGGTGGTGCCCTTGCCTACGGTGCTTTGTACGCCAAAGCGGAAGCTGTGCTGCTGGAAGATGGCCTTGGTGATGGAAAGCCCCAGACCGGTGCCCTGCTTGCCTGCATCCGAGCGGGAGCGGTAGTACCGGTCAAAGATATAGGGCAGGTCGGCGGCGGCAATGCCCGGGCCGTGATCCTCTACCTCTACCCGCACGCCCTCGGTGCAGCGGAAGGCGCGCAGGATAAAGATGCCGTCCTTGCCGATGTGGTGCATGGCGTTGCCCAGCAGATTGTGCAGCGCCCGCTGCATCATGTCCGGGTCGGCGTAGACCGGCAGATCCTCCTCCGGCAGTTCCAGCTGCAATTGCCAGCCGTTCTGGGCGCAGACGGCGTCGTAGCGCTCGCTTACCTCATCACACAGCTGTCCCATGTCAAAGTGCACCCGCTCGCACTTATAAGTGCCGCTGGTCACCTTGCTCAGCTCCATCACGCTGGACACCAGCGCGGTCAGGCGGTCGGCTTCGTCCACGATGATGTTCATCTGTTCGTCCCGGTGCGCTTTGTCGTCACCGGTCAGGTCGCGCACCGTCTCGGCATAGCCTTTGATAAGGGTCAGCGGGGTGCGCAGGTCGTGGGAGACATTGGCCAGCAAATCGCGCTGCATCTGCACCGCGTGCTGCACCTCCTCGGCCATGTGGTTAAAGTCCCGGGCAAGGTCGCCCAGCTCGTCGTTGCGGCGGTTGTCCACCTGCACGGCGTAGTTGCCCAGCGCCATCTGCCGCGCCGCGCTGGAAAGCTGGCGCAGCGGCTTTGTGAACCACTCGCTGAACAGCCACGCCGCCGACATGGCAAAGCCGAAGATGAGCGCCGCCGCCAGCGGCAGCAGGGTGCTGAGCACCTTTCCGGCCTCGGCAACGTGCACAAGGCTGGTGGTCACCAGCACGGTGTAGCTGCCGTCTGCCGTGGTGCGCCCTACCAATAGCTGCGCCGAGCCGGAGAGCCGGGGCGGGTTGAGCGTCTGCACAAAGCTGCCCATGCTGCGGCACTTGCGCCGCATGGCAAGGGCGGTGGCAATGATCTTATCGTTGTTGGCAGAGTCCGAAAGATAGGTGCCGTGCAGGTTGCAGAAGGACTGGTTCTCGATCTTATAAATGGTGTGCAGGGTGGTGTCCGAGATGTCCACGCAGAAGCTGTTCAAAGTGCCCTTGGTGTACAGTTCCAGCGTGAGCTTATCAAAGAAATCGCTGTTGACCGCAAGCTGCCCGAAGGACCAGCTGGACAGCACCTTGCCCTCGGCAATGGCATCGTCCAGCCGCTCTACGATGCTGTCGGCTTGATTGGTAAGCTGGGTCTCGATGTGTTTGGTGTACAAAGGCTCCAGCAGCTGGGTGGACAGCAGCCAGAACAGCCCCAGCAGAAACAGGCAGATGAAGCACAAAAACCACATCAGCTGCCCGCGGATGCCAAGGGTATGCCGTGCTTTGGTGGTTTGCCGCATGGACCGCACGCTCCTTCAGTCAACGGGCGGCATCGGGGTCGAACTTATAGCCGATGCCCCATACCGTAGCAATGTAGCTGCGACATTTGCCCAGATGGCCGCGCAGCATCTTTACATGGGTGTCCACGGTGCGGTCCTCGCCAAAGTAGTCGTAGTTCCACACCTTCTGCAGGATCTTTTCCCGGCTCAGGGCAATGCCCTTGTTGGACGCCAGAAATACCAGCAGGTCAAACTCCTTGGGGGTCAGGGCCACTTCCTCGCCGGATACCCGCACGGTATGGCTGGCAGTGTCGATGGTCAGCTCGCCAAAGGTCATGGTGTCGGCAGTCTCGGGGGTGCGGGGCATGGTGCGGTTCAGCACCGCGCGCACCCGCGCCACCAGCTCCCGGGGGGAGAAAGGCTTTACCACATAGTCGTCTGCGCCGCTTTCCAGCCCGGCCAGCTTGTCGTATTCCTCGCCCCGGGCGGTCAGGATGATGACCGGGGTGTTGATGTGGCGGGCACGCATCTCCCGCAGGCAGGTCATGCCGTCCATAAAGGGCATCATCAGGTCTAAGATCACCAGATCAAACCCGCCGCCGGACAGCTGTGCCAGCGCCGCAGAGCCGTCCCCGGCTTCCTCGCAGATATACCCGGAATATTGCAGATGCTCGTGGATCAGTTCCCGGATGCGGGGCTCATCGTCAACGATCAGGATCTTTGCCATAAAACAGGACTCCTCCCTATCATATATCAGTATACAGCTCTATTTTAATGCAAGAATTGGAAAAAGCTGTGAATTTTAAGTGAATGGTTTGGAAAAACAAAGCCGTCTGCACCCAGTATACCACACAGGGCGGCGGGGCGGCAATCTTTTTGCGGGAAAGCGCAGAAAAAGGCACTGGGGAACTTGACAAGAAAACGGGCGTTTTTGTAAAATAAAGTCGTAAAGACTGGGGAATTTGCGGAGAAAAGGAGAAGTGATCATGAGCATCCCCAAGATCATCCACTACTGCTGGTTCGGCGGCGGGCCCATCAGCCCGGAGAACCGGAAATGTATGGAAAGCTGGAAGAAATACTGCCCGGATTACAAGATCATGGCGTGGAACGAGCAGAACTTTGATATCAGCACAAACCGCTACGCACAGCAGGCGTATGCGGCAAAGAAATATGCCTTTGTATCGGACTATGCGCGGCTGGTAGTGCTGTACGAGTACGGCGGCATCTATCTGGACACGGATGTGGAGCTGGTGCGCCCGCTGGACGAGCTGTTGGAGTATAAGGGCTTTATCGGCATGGAGCACAGTGTGCCAACACCCTACGGCCGCACGCTGCTGGTGAACACCGGCTCCGGCGTGGGCGCAGAGCCGGGCTGCGAGATGATCGGCAAAATGCTGGCGAGCTACCGCAACGCCGCCTTTGTTCAGGAGACCGGCGAGCCGGATCTGCGCACCTGCACCCAGCGGGATACCCCGCTGTTTACCAAGGCCGGTTTGCAGCAGAAAAACGAGCAGCAGGAGCTGGACGGCTTTCTGGTGCTGCCCACCGACTGCTTTTCGCCCTTTGATTATGTGACCGAGCGGATGCACCGGACACCGCGCACCTTCGGCATCCACTATTATCAGGGCAGCTGGCAAAGCGGCGATAAGGCAAACCGCTGGCGCAAGCGCTTCAAGTGCACCAAAGTCGGGCGCTGGTGTATGTGGCTGCGGCAGTGTTCGCCCCGCTGGCTGCGAGAAAAACGGCGCAGCCTGCATAACCGCTGCCGCCTGCAATGGAAAAAATGGTTCGGCTGCCGGGGACTGCAATTTGGCAGCAGCATCCTGCTGGACAAAGAGCTCAAGCTGCGGCTGAACAGCGGCTCCCGGGTGACGCTGGGCGACCGGGTGGAGAGCGACGGGCGGGTGTCCATCACCACCGGCTATTCCAGCCGGCTGAACATCGGCAGCGGGGTCTACTTCAACGACGGCGCGGTCATCAGCTGTCTTGGAAAGATAACCATCGGCGAGAACACCCTTTTCGGCCCCGGAGTGAAGATCTTTGATAACAACCACCGCTTTACCCGGGAGGAAGGGGTCAGCCGGGAATGCGCTGCGGGCTGCATCACCGTGGGACGCAGCTGCTGGATCGCTTCGGACGTGGTGCTGCTCAAGGGCACGGATATCGGGGACAACTGCGTCATCGGCGCGGGCTGCATCATCCGTGGCAAAGTGCCCGCCGGTTCCCTCGTGACCCGCAGCGGGGAGCAGACCATCCGCCCGATCGAGACAAGATAGCGCATAAAAGTCTGCTGCACTAGGGCGGCGTCCTCGCCCTCTCCGTCAGTTCGCTTCGCCGTGCCACACTCCCCCTTTTGTCGCTGCGCGACATCTTCCCCCGGCCGGGGGAAGTCTTTCCTCAAAGGGAGAGGCCTTGGCAAAAAGATGAAGTTTGCATGGACTGCCAAAGGCTCTCCCTTTGGGAGAGCTGCCGAGCAAAGCGAGGCTGAGAGGGCGAGCACGCTAAAAAAAGAGCATCTGCAATAAAAATTCGCTGTTTCTCTGAAAACTCAGAAGCGAATGTTGCAGATGCTTTATTGTTTGATAGGCACACCCCGCTTGCCCTTTTTGCGCAGGAATGCTATACTTTAGCGATAAAGGACAGTGCGCTGTCCGCAGGTTTTTCGGAGATAAGGAAAAGCGCTTATGCGAATCGGACTGATCGAATTTTTGCTCATACTTGCCATTGCATCCCTCACGGTGGGGCCGCGGGTGGCGTTGTTCGTGGACCGGTGGATGCGGCGCGCCAACCGCGCCAACGCCATGGCGGCGCGCCGCCGGGCAGAGTATGCCGCCCAGATGGCCGCGGAACGGGACGCCATGCTCAAGCGGTTCCGCACCGCCAGCACGGTGTTCGGGGTGGGCATTTTGCTGGTGCTGGTGTATGCGCTGGGCTTCCGTCCCATCGACACCCCGCCGCAGACCTATAAAGCACCCGACCTCCGGCAGGAGACGGGCGCGATGCAGACGGCAGTTTCCACCGACCGGAAAGACCGGCTGGAGCTGGGGGAGTATCAGGGCGTGGACTGCATCCGCGCCAAGGACGGCCTTTTGTATGCCGCTGCATGGAACGGTGCCGCCCTGAAAAAGCGCACCGCCGACCTTGTGCGCACCGATGGCGGGCACGCTGCCGCCATCCTGAGCGTGGAGGGCGAGTTGACCGGCTTTGCCTTTGATGCCGCCGGGGATGTGTGGCTGACCCAGCTGACCACCGCCGGGGGTACCTTGTGCCGCGCCAAGCACGACAGCTGGGGCGCAGCGGTGGAACAGGTGGTCACCCAGCTGGACGGTGCGCCGCTGGGGGCGGTATCTGCCGTGGAGGTAAGCCCGGCGGGCAAGGTGTACTTTGCGGTGGCTGCGGCGGCAGGCGCAGAGAACGGGCTGGAAAGCGCCCTGCGCACCGAGCTGCTGGCGCACACTGCTACCGGCTGCGTGTATGTATACGACCCCGCCGCCCGCACGGTGGAAAAGGTGCTGGGCGGGGTAGCAGGCGCTGCGGGTCTGGCGCTCAGCCCGGACGGCAGCACCCTGTATGTCTCCGACCTTGGCAGCCGCTGCATCTGGGCGGTGGATGCCGCTGCCCGGGAGCTGACCGCCGGGGGACGGGGCTGCACCGCCGCCTTTGCCGGTCTGCCGGGCTATCCCGGTGCGCTGGCGGCAGACACGGACGGCACGCTGTACATCAGCTACCGCTGGGCGCGCAGCAGCTGGCTGGAAAAGAACACGGACAGCACCCTGCTGCGGGGCATCGCCCTGCGGGCGGGACAGAATACGCAGGAGCGGCTGTTCCGGCGCACGGCAGACGCCCCCTGCGCCGAAGCAGTGAGCCTTGCCACCGGGGCTTGGGAGCAGACCTTTACCGGCCTTGCACAGGACAGCTGCGCGGCGGTGTGTCCGATGGAAAGTAAAGTATATTTCGGTGCAGCAGGGGCAAACAGCCTGCTGGCTGCAAACCGATAAGCGAGGTGTTTTTGTATGACCGAAGCATTTGCAAAACAGATCGAGACTGAAGCGCGGCAGGCCATGACCGAGCTGGTGGCTGCGGCAAAGCTGAAAAAGGGAGATGTGCTCGTGGTGGGCTGCTCTTCCAGTGAGATGGTGGGCGGTCACATCGGCAAGGATTCCAGCTTGGAAGCCGCCCGGGCGCTGTACGCGGGCGCTGCGCCGGTGCTGGCGGAAAAAGGCGTCTGGCTGGCGGCGCAGTGCTGTGAGCACCTGAACCGTGCCATCATCCTTGAGCGGGAAGCCGCAGAAAAATACGGCTGGGAGGAAGTGTGCGTTGTGCCCCGTCCCCATGCGGGCGGCAGCTGGGCGACCACCTGCTGGAAGAACTTCAAAGACCCGGTGGCGGTGGAAGAGATCCGCGCCAACGCGGGCATGGATATCGGCGGCACCCTGATCGGAATGCATTTGAAGCGGGTGGCAGTGCCGGTGCGGCTGAGCCTTAATAAGATCGGCGAAGCAAACATTCTGTGTGCCTACACCCGTCCGAAGCTGATCGGCGGCGAACGCGCCCGCTATACCGAGGAGGACTGAGTCAGATGGCAGAAAAGAATTTGGAAGAGATGCGGCAGGCCGTGGCCGAGATCCGGGAAAAGATGGCAGCCGCCGCCCGGGAAGCCGGGCGCGATCCGGCAGCGGTGCAGCTGTGCGCCGCCTGCAAGACCCGCACGGCGCAGACCATAGCAGCCAGTGCCGCCCTGCCTATTGACTTATTTGGCGAAAACCATGTGCAGGAGCTGTGCGCAAATTACGATGCCGGAGCCTACTGCGGTAAGCCCAGCCATTTTATCGGCCACTTGCAGACCAATAAGATCAAAAAGGTGCTGGGGCGGGCAAGCCTGATCCAAAGCGTGGACAGTGAGCATCTGCTGCTGGCCATTGAGAAGGAAGCCGCCAAGACCGGTATCGTGCAGGATATCCTGCTGGAAGTGAACATCGGCGGGGAGGAGAGCAAAACCGGTGCTGCGCCGGAGCTGCTCTGGCCGCTGCTGGACACCGCCGCCGCACAGGAGCATATCCGGGTCAAGGGTCTGATGGCGATTCCGCCCGTGAACGATGACGACGCCCAGAACCGCCGGTATCTGGCACAGGTGTATCAGCTGTTCGTCCGGGCAGGGGAGCGCGGCTACCGCAACGTGGAGATGCAGACCCTTTCCATGGGCATGAGCGGTGATTTTGAAAACGCCATCCGGGAGGGCGCTACCCTTGTGCGCATCGGCACCGCCATCTACGGTGAGCGGGATTACAGTAAAAAATAAGAGAAACGCGGAAATAAAAACGATTTCAGGGCAGCGTCCTCGCCCTCTCAGGCGCTCTCGCGCCAGCTCCCCCAAAGTGGGAGCCCTTGGCAGTCCACGCAAACTTCATCTCTTTGCCAAGGCCTCTCCCTTTGGGAGAGGTGGCACGGCGAAGCCGTGACGGAGAGGGCGAGCCCGCTGAAAAATATCTGCAACACCCTGAATCGGAAAAGCCTGATGGAAATCAACAAAAACGGAGGAACCATGCCGAAAACCAAAACCAACGACCCCGGGGCGCACCACGCAAGCAGCGGTGCGCTGATCCGGCGTTTTCTGCCGTATCTGGCAAACTATAAGATGGTGCTGTGCCTTGATCTGTTCTGCGCAGCGCTGACGACCCTGTGCGATATCGTGCTGCCCAAGATCATGAGCATCATCACCAACTCTGCCATGGGGGTGGGCATCACCCTGACGGCGGGCATCGTGCTGAAGCTGGCGGCACTCTACTTTGTGCTGCGCATCATCGACGGTGCAGCCAGCTACTATATGTCCAGCATCGGCCACATCATGGGCGTGCATATTGAGACGGATATGCGCCGGGATGCCTTTGACCATCTTTTGCAGCTGGATCACACCTACTACAACAACACCAAAGTGGGCACCATCATGGGGCGCATCACCAACGATTTGTTTGACGTGACCGAGTTCGCCCACCACTGCCCGGAGGAATTTTTCATCGCGGGCATCAAGATCGTGGCGTCCTTTGTCATCCTGTGCCGTGCCAGCATCCCGCTGACCTTGGCAGTGTTTGCCTGTGTGCCGCTGATGGGCGTGGTATCGGTGTACCTGAACGGCCGTCTGCGGGCACGCTTCCGCCAGCAGCGTGTCCAGATCGGCGAGCTGAACTCCACCATCGAGGACAGCCTGCTGGGACAGGGCGTGGTCAAGGCCTTTGCCGCCGAGGACGAGGAGCGGGAAAAGTTCGCCAAGGGCAACCGCGCCTTTGAGCAGATCAAGACCCTTGGCTACTACGCCATGGGCGCGTTCAACACCTCCACCCGCCTGTTTGACGGATTGATGTATCTGGTGGTCATTCTGGCGGGCGGTCTGTCGCTGGTGTACGGTAAGATCACCGCCGGTGACATGGTGGCCTATATGCTCTACGTCACCACCCTTATCGCCACCATCCGGCGCATCGTGGAGTTTGCCGAGCAGTTCCAGCGCGGCATGACCGGCATCGAGCGCTTTGCCGAGATCATGGACACCCCGGTTGCCATCAAGGACGCACCGGACGCAGTGCCATTGCAGCCCGGCCCCGGCGAGATCCGGTTCGAGAAGGTGTGCTTTGAGTACCCGGACGACCACAACAAGGTGCTGCACGACGTCAGTCTGGACATCCGCGCCGGAGAGCGTCTGGCGCTGGTGGGTGCCTCCGGCGGCGGCAAAACTACACTGTGCAATCTGATCCCCCGCTTTTACGAGGTGACCAGCGGCCGCATCCTTATTGACGGACAGGATATCCGCCGGGTCACCCTGAAGAGCCTGCGGCAGGATATCGGCATTGTGCAGCAGGACGTGTACCTGTTCAGCGGCACGGTGGCGCAGAACATCGCCTACGGCAAGCCCGGCGCTACCCGGCAGGAGATCGAAGCCGCCGCCCGTCTGGCGGGCGCGGAAAAGTTCATCCTTGCGCTGAAGGACGGCTATGACACCTATGTGGGCGAGCGCGGCGTCAAGCTGTCCGGCGGACAGAAGCAGCGCATCGCCATTGCCCGGGTGTTTTTGAAGAACCCGCCCATCCTGATTCTGGACGAAGCCACCAGCGCACTGGACAACGAGAGCGAGATCCTTGTGGGACAGAGCCTTGAAAAGCTGGCGCACGGCCGCACCACCCTGACCATCGCCCACCGCCTGACCACCATCAAGGACTACGACCGCATCCTTGTGCTGGGCGAGGAGGGTATCGTGGAAGAGGGCACCCACGCCCAGCTGCTGGAAAAGCAGGGCGTCTATTACCGCCTGTGGAACCAGCTGCCCGCAGAGGATGGGGAATAAAAGACACCCGAATGGGGAGAACTCTTTCTTGGTAGACATTCCTAGTGGTTGGGACCCGCGGGCTAAGCAACAGCCTGCTAGGCTGATTGCTTACTCTGCCAACTGCGTTGTTGCCTTGCGGGTTGCGTTTGCTGATTTTTCCGCAGCCCCTAGGCAGGGCTTTGAAAAATCAGAACGCTGCCCCAACAGCTCCTCCCTGTTTCTGCCGCAGGCAGTGGTCGTCGCTGTTGCTGTTCAAGTCCTGCCGCCCGAATATACAAAAAAAGACACCCAGATGGGTGTCTTTTTTTGTATGGGCCAGGCAGGACTTGAACCCGCGACCAAGCGGTTATGAGCCGCCAGCTCTGACCAGCTGAGCTACTGGCCCGTATGTGGTGCTGCATTGCTGCAACACGCACTAGTATAGCAAAAACTGCGCAAAAAGGAAAGCATTTTCCGCAAAAATCATTTGGTGCGGTGGGCATCCAGCTTTTGCAGCATAAATTCGTCCAGCATGGCGGGCGGGAACAGCGGCTCTTTGTAGCCAAAGGCCTCCCGGATAAAGATCAAAGTCACCACGGTCTGGCGGCCGGGGTCCAGCCGCAGGGTGTACAAGGTGTCCAGCGGCTGCTGGCTGGGCTGGTGCAGCGTCAGGTGCAGCAGAAAGCTGCCGTCGTTCTCCCGGCGGCACTCGTAGGCAAAGAGGTCGGTGTCGCTGCAGGTGTCCAGACGGTCAAAGCATTCGTCCAGCGCAAGGCCGGTGCGGAACTCGGACAGGCCGGCGGGGCCGTACTGGCTGCGGCGGGTTGTCTCCCGCCGGGAGAGCAGGTACACGATGATGCCCAGCGCACAGGCTAAAAGACAGACGGAAACGACAGCGTTCATGGAAAGACCCTCCCCAAAAGAGTTTTCCTTATTGTAACACAACCTGCGGGGGTTTGTGCTATAATATTTACAATTCTTTTTTAAATTTTTCTGCAGGCCGGGCGCAAACGCCCGGGGGGAGGGGCTCATGAAGCTTAAATTTACGCGCAAGACATGGTATTTCTTTTTGCTGGCTGCGGCGGCAGTGTCCATGCTGGGCGGCTTTGCCGTGCTGGGCGGGATGGATTTTTCCGGGCTGGAAATGATCGTGTTCTGCCTTACCGGCATCGCGGTGCTGTTTCTGGCGGCACAAAAGGGCGCACCGGCAAGGGAAAAACGCAACTACACCGGCGTGTTCGTGGTGCTGATGCTCAGCAAGCTGGGCGCCAGCGGCTGGGCGGGCGATATCTGCTCGGCGCTGGTGTGGCCTGCTTTGCTGGCAACGGAGTACGAGCGCGGCAGACCCATCCAGCGGCAGCTGCAGCTGGTGAGCGCCGCCGAGGTGCTGCGGCTGGTGTTCTGGATGCTGACCAAGTACGCGGGCATGAGCGGCCTTGCCTTCTGGACGAATTTGATGTTCATGCTGCTGACCTGCGCCCGGGGCTGGGCGGGGCTTACCCTTTATAAGACGCAGGAGGAGACCCTGTGACCCAGCGCCGCAGGACGTCTAAAGCCAAGGCAAAACGCCGCTTTGGTCGCAGAGCCTTTCTGGCAGGGGCGGGCGCAGCCGCCTGTGCTGCGGCGGGGTGGTATCTGCGGCAGAAAAGCGATGCAGACCACACCGCCGTCTCCGGGCAGGATGCGTCCCCGGCACCCAATCCCGCCCTGCCCGCCGGGGAGTGGCGGGCGGTGTGGGTGAGCTATCTGGACTGGGCGCTGCTGGATTTTTCCACCGAGGACACCTTCCGCGCCGGGGCAGCGCAGCTGCTGGACAATTGCGCCGGGCTGGGACTGAACACCGTGCTGGCGCAGGTGCGCCCCTTCGGGGACGCGCTGTACCGCAGCAGCCTGTTCCCGTGGAGCCATCTGTGCACCGGGGTGCAGGGCAAAGACCCCGGCTTTGACCCGCTGGATGTCTTTCTTACCGAGGCGCACCGCCGGGGCATTGGGGTGGAAGCGTGGGTCAACCCCTACCGTCTGCGCTCCTCGGCGGCGATGCCGCCGAATCTGGCAGAGAATAATCTGGCAAACACCCACCCGGACTGGCTGTGCACCGCCGGGGAGGGGCTGTACCTGAACCCCGCCGTGCCTGCCGCCGCAGACTATGTGGTGCAGGGCGTGGCGGAGCTTTTGCAGAACTACCCGGTGGACGGCATCCACTTTGACGATTACTTTTACCCCACCACCGATGCCGCCGTGGATGCGGTGCAGTTTGCGGCGAGCGGCGCAGCCGACCTTGCCGCGTGGCGGCGGCAGAACGTCACCGCGCTGGTGGCGAAAGTGTACCGCACCGTGAAGGCGGCAGACCCGACCCTGCGGTTCGGCATCAGCCCGCAGGGCAACCCGGACAACGACCTTGACCAGCAGTACAGCGATGTGACCGCATGGCTGGCGGCGGGCGGGGAGGAGAAGGTCATCGACTACCTCTGCCCGCAGGTGTACTGGGGTTACGGCTTTACCCTGCACTCCGGCAGCACCCGCTTTGCGTTTGAAAACATCGTTCCGGCGTGGCTTAGCTACCCCCGGGCGGGGGATGTGGCGCTGTACTTCGGGCTGGGTGCGTACCGGGTGGGCACCGGGGATGGCGGCGCGAACCCGGACAGCGTGTCCGGCTGGAGCACCGGCAGCGCGCTGGCGGCGCAGGTAAAGGACTTACGGCAGCAGGCGGCGGGCGGCTGGGCACTGTACCGCTACGGCAGTCTGTTCGGGGCGGAGGCTCCCGCGCTGGCCGAGGCCGAGTGTGCAGCGCTGCGGGCACTGAATAAGTGAAAATTTGTGCAGAAACAGGCGGCAAACCGCACAAAATAAATGCAGGTATCTTGTGCAGAGCGGCAAAATGCGGTATACTTAACCTGTATCTGCCCGTTGGCAGAGACGCACGAGAAAGAAAAGTTTCTTTGTTTCTATGAGGAAAGCTATGAAGATGAAAAAACAGCTTTTGGCATTGCTGCTGGCGGCGGTGATGGTGCTTAGCCTGACCGGCTGCAAGGAGACCCTGAAAAAGGTGGCGCAGAAGGTGACGGGCCACTCCGAGGAAGTGCAGGAGGAGGACACCACCCGCTGGGCAGAAGCCACCGCCGACCCGCTGATCATTCAGGGCATTGCGGATGCCTCGGCAAAGTATGCCACCGCCACCGCAGACGGCTGTCTGTACGCGGTGTTCAACGGCATCTGGAGCCGCAACACCGGCTACTTTACCGTGCCGGGCGGCAGTTTGAACATCATGGCCTGCGGCACCGCCGAGGGCACCCAGAAGTTCAAGGTAGCACTGTGGAAAAAGGTGGACGGCGGCGCAGCGTATGTGCCGGACAGCACCTACTACGTCAAAACCGATGGCACCGACTACCGCTGCACCATTTCCGGGCTGGACCCGGCGGCGCAGTACCGCGTGACCATCTCCTATGATTCCAGCCGGTACTACCTGTACGGCCTGATGAAGGTGGAGGGCATTGCCGGATGACGAACCAGACGAAAAATTCAATGCTGCTGATGCTGTGCGCCCTGATCTGGGGCACAGCCTTTGTGGCGCAGAGCGCCGGTTCCGGCATGGGTGCGTTCTCCTTTCTGGCAGGGCGCAGCTGGATGGCGGTGCTGGTGCTGCTGCCCACGGTCAAGGCGTTTGACGCCTTGCACCACCGGCAGGGCAAGCCGGACGGCAAGCCCAAAACGGCGGCAGAGCGCAAGCTGCTGCTGAAAGCCGGGCTTATGTGCGGCACGCTGCTGTTTTTAGCCAGCGCGGCACAGCAGCTGGGCATCACGCTGGACCCCTCCACCGCAAAGGCAGGCTTTCTGACCGCCATGTATGTGGTGCTGGTGCCGGTGTTCGGCCTGTTTCTGGGGCGTAAGGGCAGCGCGCAGCTGTGGGTGAGCATGGCCATTGCCGTGGTGGGGCTGTACCTGCTGTGCATGAAGGACGGCTTTGGCAGCATCCAGAGCAGCGATTGGCTGCTGCTCTTGTGCGCGGTGCTGTTCAGCTTCCAGATCATGGCGGTGGATCATTTCTCCCCGCAGATGGACGGCGTGCGCCTGAGCCTTGTGGAGTTTTTTGTGGTGTCGGTGGAAAGCACCGTGGCGGCGTTTTTGTTCGAGCAGCCTGCCATGGCAGAGTTTGTCACCTTCGCCGGGCCTATCCTGTACTGCGGCATCATGTCCAGCGGCGTGGCCTACACCCTGCAGATTCTGGGTCAGCGGGACCTGAACCCCGCCGTGGCCAGCCTTATCATGTGTCTGGAAAGCGTATTCAGCGCCTTGGGCGGCTGGCTGCTGCTGCACCAGAACCTTTCTATCCGGGAATCTTCCGGCTGCGTGCTGCTGTTTGCCGCCGTGGTGCTGGCACAGCTGCCCCTTGGCCGCCTGATGCGGAGCAAGGCCTGAGGTGGCGGCAAAGCCGTGCGCCCAGCTGCGCAGCGTGGAGGGCATCCAGTACGAGCTGGTGCGCAAAAAGGTAAAGCAGCTGCATCTGCGGGTGCGGGACAACGGCACCGTGATGGTAAGCATCCCTTTGACGGCCAGTCTGGAACAGGCTGACCGTTTTGTGCTGCAAAACGCCCAGTGGATCCGGGACACCCGGGTGAAGAACATCACCAAGCGGAACAAGGATAACGCTGACCTGCCGGATAAGGCCACGGCGCTGGCCTACTTTACCGCCATGAGCGATAAGGTCTACCCGGCCTTTGCCGGGGTGCTGGGTGGGCAGAAGCCTGTCCTGAAAGTGCGCAGCATGACCAGCCGCTGGGGCGTGTGCTGCCCGGGCAAGCGGCAGATCACCCTTGCTTTGCAGCTGTATAACCAGCCCCCTGCGGCGCAGATCTATGTGGTAGTACACGAGTACTGCCACTTTTTGCAGTTGAACCACAGCCCAGCCTTCTGGGCAGAGGTGGAAAAGCTGCTGCCGGACTGGAAGGCCCGGCGGGAACTGCTGAAAAAATAATCTATCGTAAAAACGGAGGGAAGTTCCCTTGGAAAACGAAAAAAAGACCGGCGATAAATATTCAAAGCTTGCCGGCAATACCCTGATCTTTGCAATCTCCAGCTTTTCATCTAAGCTGCTCACCCTGATCGTACAGCCCTTTCTGACCTACGCCATGGCGGAGATCTCGGATCTGGGTCTGTCCAAGATTTTGAGCCAGTACGCAAACCTGCTCATCCCCTTTGTGTCTATGGGAATGTCCAACGCCATCATCCGCTTTGGTCTGGACAAGGGCAACAGCGAAAAACAGGTGTTCACAAACGGCCTGTTGACCATTCTGGGTGGCTTTGGCATTCTGGTGCTATGCTGGCCCATCACCCAGTTTTTGCCGGATATGGCGCAGTACGGCCTGCTGATCTACATTTATGTGCTCATGAGCTGCCTGCGCACCCTGTGCACCCAGTTCGTGCGCAGCCGTCAGTGGAACAAGCTGGTGGCGGTAGACGGCGTGCTGTGCACCGTGGCGACCATGGCCTTCTATGTGCTGTATCTGGTGGGCTTCAAATGGGGCGCCAACGGCTACCTGCTGGCCATCATCAGCGGCGATCTGACCAGCGTGCTGTTTTTGCTGTTTACCGGCAAGCTGTGGAACTATGTGGAGCTGAAGGGCATCAACAAAAAGCTGTGGCGGCAGATGCTCAACTTCTCGCTGCCCATGATCCCGGCGCAGATCAGTTTCTGGATCATCAACGCGTCTGACCTGTTCTTTGTGCGCGAGATGTGCGAGGGACTGGACGGGCGCACCGGCAACGCATGGAGCGGCCTGCTTTCCACCGGCTACTTCCTGCCCACCATCCTGACCACGCTGGGTCTGATCTTCTACGACGCGTGGCAGCTTTCCGCCGTCACCGAGGAGGAAGGGCGTGCGCGGTTCTTTACCCAGATCTTCCGCACCTATTCCAGCGTGCTGTTCTGCTGTGCGGCGGGTATTATCTGGCTGTGCCGCCCGGTGATGCACGTCATGAAGTCCAACTATTACTACGCATGGCACTTTGTGCCGTTCCTTGTGCTGGCTTCCACCTGCAGCTGCTTCAACCAGTTCATGAACAGCGTCTATGTGGTGACCAAAAAGTCGCAGCGCAGCATGGTCACCATGATGGCGGGTGCCATCAGCAACTGCATCATGAACTACTTCTTTATCAAGTGGTGGGGGCCTGTGGGCGCGACCTATGCGTCCTTCCTTGGCCTTGCACTGGTGTTCACCCTGCGTGCGGTGGACGCCCGCCGCATGATCGGGATGCACGTCCACCCCGCGCGGGTGCTGGCAAACGCCGCCGCACTGGTATTTGAAGCCTTTGTGCTGCTGGCAGAGCCGCCGCTGTACGGGCTGTGGACGGGGCTGATCACGCTGGTTATCATCCTGTACAACTTTGCGGGCGTATGGGCCATGGCGCGTGTGCTGCTGCCCCGTCTGCTGGGCCGCCGGGGCAAGGCGCTGGTAGCCGCCGTGGACGGCTGGCTGAAGCCGAAAAAGGCGTAAAGCGGGACGATTTTTAATGGCCGCCGCGTGCGCTTTGGCCATATTCAGCGGAAAAATTATTTATAAGTTCGGAATACCGGAGCGTCTGCGGACGCTCCGGTATTCCATTTTCACGGGAGGGGTCGTAAAGGCAAACGGCATTTGCAGCGCCTGCTTCCTGCGGAAGCGGCGGCGCTGCGGAGAAGCTGAAGTTTGCCTTTAGCGGGAAAACGTAATTTTTTACAATTTATGGAACTTGCTCAAGTTTTTTCCTTCTGCGGATTGACGGTATCCCATTGAATCTGTATACTATAAATATATCTTGTACAAAAGTGTACAAACAGGATACAGACGAAAGGCGGTGGACATCATTCTCAGACGATCACTCCCCAAGCTGCGGGAAAAGCTTTTGGAGGCGCTGCAGGCGGTGCTGCCCATTGTGGCCATTGTGCTGGTGCTCTGCTTTACGGTAGCACCGGTGTCGCCCAGCATCCTGCTGTGCTTTTTGCTGGGCGCTGCCATGATCGTGGTGGGCATCATGTTCTTTACTCTGGGTGCAGAGATGAGCATGACCCCCATGGGCGAGCGGGTGGGTGCAGTTATCACCCGCAGCCGCAAGCTGCCCCTCATTCTCGTGCTCGGCTTTTTGCTGGGCTTCCTTATCACGATCTCCGAGCCGGACTTGCAGGTGCTGGCAGATCAGGTGCCCTCCATCCCCAGCGGTACGCTGATCCTTTCGGTGGCGGCGGGCGTGGGCCTGTTTCTGGTCTTTGCCTTTCTGCGTATGCTCATCGGCGTTGCGCTGCCAAAGCTGCTGGTGCTGTTCTATGGGCTCATCTTTCTGCTGGCGGCCTTTGTGCCCAAGGAGTTCCTTGCCGTGGCGTTTGACTCCGGCGGCGTGACCACCGGCCCCATGACCGTGCCCTTTATCATGGCGCTGGGCGTGGGTGTTTCTGCTATCCGAAGCGACCGCCACGCGGCAGACGACAGCTTTGGTCTGGTGGCGATGTGCTCCATCGGCCCCATTCTGGCGGTGCTGACGCTGGGCATCGCGTTCCGCGCAGCGGACAGCACCTACATCCCGCCCGTTCTGCCGGAGGTGGCAGACTCGGTGGAATTGTGGAAGCTGTTCCGGGAGGGTCTGCCCACCTATCTTGCCGAGATCGCCCGCTCGCTGCTGCCCATCGTGCTGATGTTCGGAGCATTTCAGCTCATCGCCCTGCGGCTGGACCGCCGCACGCTGGGGCGCATCGGCGTGGGTCTTGTGTATACCTATATCGGCCTTGTGCTCTTTCTGACCGGCGCAAACGTGGGCTTTATGCCCGCCGGTAACTATCTGGGTCAGGTGCTGGCAGGCAGTGGGATGCGCTGGGTGCTCATTCCCATCGGAATGCTCATCGGCTACTTCATCGTCAAGGCCGAGCCTGCGGTCTATGTGCTGAACAAGCAGGTGGAAGAGGTGACCGACGGCGCTATCTCGGCGCAGGCTATGGGTCTGGCGCTTTCCGCAGGTGTGTCCATCTCGGTGGGTCTTGCCATGGTGCGGGTGCTGACCGGCATCTCCATCCTGTGGTTCCTTGTGCCGGGCTATGTGTTCGCCATCAGCATCTCCTTTGTGGTGCCCAAGCTGTTCACCGCCATCGCGTTTGACGCGGGCGGTGTGGCTTCCGGCCCCATGACCGCCACCTTCCTGCTGCCGCTGGCGCAGGGTGCCTGCGTGGCGGTGGGCGGCAACATCGTCACCGACGCTTTCGGCGTGGTGGCGATGGTCGCCATGACCCCGCTCATCACCGTGCAGATGATGGGTCTGGTGGCGCAGCTGCGCACCCGCAAGGCACGGACGGCGCAGCCCGCTGCGGTGCTTGCCACCGTGTTTGCAGACCTGCCGGATGACGCCATTATCGAGCTGTAAAGGAGGCAGAACGTGAGCAGTTTGTTTTTGATGATCACCATCACCGACCGCCGCTCTACCGATGGCTTTTTGCAGCTGTACAAAAGCCACGGCGTAACGGTAAGTATGCGTACCGTTGGCTCCGGCACGGCGGTGCAGGAGACCCTTTCCACCCTTGGGCTGGAAAAGACCGAAAAAGCGGTGCTGCTGGCTGTGGTAACGGCAGAAAGCTGGCAGAAGATCCAGAAGGATCTGCGCCGCAAAATGCAGATCGATGTGCCGGGCACCGGCATTGCGTTTATTGTGCCGCTGAGCAGCATTGGCGGCAAACGGGCGCTGATGTTCCTCACCGAGCACCAGCCCCTTACATGGAAGGAGGAGAGCACCTTGAAGGATACCCGCTACGAACTGCTGCTGGTGGTGGCAAATCAGGGCTACACCGGCTCCATTATGGATGCTGCCCGCACCGCCGGTGCAGGCGGCGGCACGGTGATCCACGCAAAGGGCACCGGCATGGAGGGTGCAGCCGCCTTTCTGGGCGTGGAGCTGGTGAACGAAAAGGAGTTGGTGCTCATCGTCAGCCGCACCAGCCAGAAAAACACCATCATGAAAGCCATCATGGAGGGGGCAAACCCCAAGGCGGGCGCTATCGTGTTCTCGCTGCCGGTTACCGATACCGCCGGTCTGCGGCTGATGGAAGAGGACGAGACTCAGCCGGAAGCCGCCCTGTGACCCCTTAAAAATTGATCCCGATATCCGCATTTATCGCCGAAGGCTTGATAAATGCGGATATTTTCGTTATCATAGTAGAAGATACTTCAACTATAAACAAAGGAAGATGAAGATGACGCAATTAACACGCAAGCAGCAGCAGCTCTTCAACGCACTGTCCATCGTGGTGGGCAACGCGATGTATGCGCTGACTGTGGTATTATTTCTGATGCCCTCCGGCCTGATCACCGGCGGTGCCACCGGTATCGCACTGGCTTTCAACAAGGTCACCGGACTGCCGGTGTCTGCAGTGCTGTTCGTGGTCAACGTGGCCATGCTGCTGCTGGGCTGGTGGGTGCTGGGACGCCGCTTTGCCCTGAATACTATGGCAAGCACCGTGCTCAGCCCCTTTTTTATGGCCCTGTGGGAGCGGCTGCTGGGCAATCTTGTACTGACCGATGATCTGGTGCTGAACACCGTATTCGCGGGCTTTGGCATCGGCATCTCGCTGGGCATCACCATCCGCGCCGGTGCTTCCACCGGCGGCATGGATATCCCCCCGCTGGTGCTGAACAAGTGGTTCCACCTGCCGGTGTCCAGCACCATGATGGTTTTCGACTTTATCATTCTGGCGGCGCAGGCGGCGTTCAGCCCGGTGCGGCAGTCCCTGTACGGCGTGGTGATGGCCATTATCTACACGGTCGTGCTGGACAAGGTGCTCATGCTGGGCACCACCCGCACCGAGGTGAAGATCATCAGCGCCAAGTCCGACGAGATCTGTGCTGCCATCTTTGCACAGCTGGACCGCGGCGTGACCATCCTGCACGGCGAGGGCGGCTACCTGCGGGAGCCGGAATCGGTGCTGCTGAGCGTCGTTTCCAACCGGCAGCTGCCAAGGCTGGAAAAGCTGGCCCACGCCATCGACCCCACCTGCTTTATGATCGTGAGCCATGTTACCGAGGTGAGCGGGCGCGGCTTCTCGCTGGAAAAGGACTATCAGGCGGAGGGGTAAGCGGATTTCCCCAAGGCTCTTGCAAAACTGCCCCGGTTTGGGGTATAGTATAGAGGAACAGTAGGTTATACTGTATCTCACCCAAAACAGAAAGGAAAAGCTATCATGTTTGATATTTTCAATATGCTCAAAAAAGAGGAACACACCGCACCCAAGCAGGTGACCCGCGATACCATCATCGGCGACATTCTGGACATGGACCAGACCACCGCACCCTACTTTATGGAGATCGGGATGCACTGTCTGGGCTGCCCGGCTTCCCGCGGGGAGACCATCGAGGAAGCCTGCGAAGTGCACGGCGTGAACTGCGATGAGCTGCTGGAGAAGCTGAACACCCATCTGGCAGCCAAGAAGGCCTGAGTGCTGCCCACACTGGATGCGCGTCTGACCGCAGCGGCAGAGCTGGTGCGCCCGGGACAGCCGGTGGCAGACATCGGCTGCGACCACGGCAAGCTGACGGCGGTGCTGGCGGCTTCGGGCAGGTACCCGAAGGTCATCGGGGCAGACCTGCGCCCCGGCCCGCTGGCAAAGGCAAAACAGACGCTGGAAAATGCAGGTTGTCTGGACCGCGCTGAGCTTCGGCTCGGCGACGGTCTTTCTGTGTTGTCTGCCGGGGAGGTGGGCAGCATCGTGCTGGCGGGCGTGTCGGCGCAGACCACTTGGGAGATCATCGAAAAAGCGCCGTGGGTGTCCGCCGTGGGCGGGCCGCGCCTTGTCATGGTGCCTGCCACCCGCCACAGCGAGCTGCGCCGCTGGCTGTGGCAGCATGGCTTTGCCCTTGTGGCCGACCGCCCGGTGCAGGCCGCAGGCCGCTGGTACGCGGTAATGGCGGCAGAGTACACCGGCGAGGTGATAGAACCCACCTTTACCCGGTGCTTGCTGGGGGACACCGGCCGCTGGCCGGAGGGTGCGGGCTATGCCGCATGGCAGCGGGCAAAGCTGCCCCGGATGCGGCTGGGCGTGCCGGACGGCAGTGCGCTTGCCGCAGAGATGGATGCCATTCTGAAAGAGGGAAACTGAAATGACCACGGTACAGCAGGTATACGAAGTAATGCAGCGGCTTGCCCCGCCGGAACTGGCAGAGCACTGGGATAACCCTGGCCTGCTGGTGGACTGCGGCGGCGAGGTGCGTCGGGTGCTGGTGACGCTGGACATCACCCCGGAGGTGGTGGCAGAAGCTGCGGCAAAGCAGTGCACGGTCATTGTGGCGCACCACCCGGTCATCTTTGACCCGCTCAAGCGGCTGTGCCCCGCCGATGTGCCCTATCAGCTGGTGCAGGCGGGCATTTCCGCCATCTGTATGCACACCAATCTGGATGCCGCCGAGGGCGGGGTGAATGATGTGCTGGCCGACCTTTTCGGCATCCGGCAGCGCACCGCCTTTGCAGACGGCTGCGGCAGGGTAGGGGACATCGACCCCATCACTGTGCCGGAACTGGCAGCGCTGGCGCAGTGCAAACTGGCAGCCCTGTGCAACGCGCCGGACACCGGCACGGCAGTACAGGTGAAGTTTGCTGACACCGGAAAGCCGGTGCGCCGGCTGGCAGTCATCAGCGGCGCGGGCGGCAGTCTGTTTGCCGAAGCCATCGCCGAGGGTGCGGACTGTCTGCTGACCGGCGAAGCCAACCACCACCATGCACTGGACGCCAAGCGGCTGGGGCTGTCCCTCATCGCGGCGGGGCATTACGCCACCGAGTTCCCGGTGACCGCTGCTGTGGCAGCTGCCCTGCGTGCCGCCCTGCCGGAGGTAGAGGTGCTGGTGAGCACCGAGAACCGCGACCCGTATACTTATTTATAAAGAGAGAACCCTCTCCGTCATTGCTGCGCAATGCCACCTCCCCCGAAAGGGGGAGGTCTTTCAGCATAAACCGAAAAACTGGCAACGCCGCAGGCGACTGAGAGGGTTATAGATAAAACGAGGTAAACACTATGGCACTGGATGCCGCGACACTGGCGCTGACGGCAGCGGAGCTGAAAGCCACCCTGACCGATGCCAAGATCGCAAAAATTTTTGAACCGACCCGGGATGAGCTGGTCGTCACCCTGCGCACCCGCACAGATACCTACGCCCTGCTGCTGTCTGCCCGCAGCGGCTCTGCCCGGGTGTGCCTGACCGAGGAGACCTTTGAAAACCCCGAGACGCCGCCCTCCTTCTGTATGCTCATGCGCAAGCACCTGACCGGCGGCAGACTGCTGGATGTGCACATGGAGCCGGGCGACCGTATCGTCTACTTTGATTTTCAGTGCACCAACGAGATGGGCGACCTTGTGCGCAATACCCTGTGCGCTGAGCTGATGGGACGCTACTCCAACCTTGTGCTGGTGCAGAGCGGCAAGATCATCGATGCCCTCAAGCGGGTGGATTTTGAGGACAGCGACGTCCGGCAGCTGCTGCCGGGCTTGCCCTACACCACGCCCCCCAAGCCTGCCCGCCCGGATTTTCTGCTGGTGAGCAGTGCGTCCATTGTGGCAGCGGCCTGTCAGCGGGAGCTGCCGGTGGCAGACGCGTTGAACAAAACGGTGGCCGGCGTAGGGCCGGTGGTCTGCCGCGAGGCCGCATGGCGCGCCTTTGACGGCGAGCACCTGCCCGCCAACGAGCTGACCGATGCCCAGAAGCGCAGCCTGATGGCGGCAATTGATGAGCTGAAGGAGCTGCACGCGCAGGGCGGCTGTCCGTGCAGTGTCACCGCGCCGGACGGCAAGCCGGTGGAGTATACCTTCTTCCGCCCGCAGCAGTACGGCGAGCAGTACACCATCCGGGAGTGGCCGTCCTTCAACGCGATGCTGGAGGGCTACTACGCCGAGAAAGACCGCGCCGAGCGGCTGCGCACCAAGAGCAAGGAGCTGCACAAGGCGGTGCACAATATGTACGACCGCGCCCTGCGCAAGCAGGCAGCACGGCAGGAAGAGCTTGCTGCCAGCGGTAAAAGCGAAAAGCTGCGACTGTACGGCGAGCTGCTGTCTGCCAACCTCTATCTGGCGCAAAAGGGCATGAAGAGCCTGACCGTGCCCAACTGGTACGACGAGGGCAAAGAGGTGACCATCCCGCTGGATCTGCGGTTCAGCCCCAGCCAGAACGCCCAGAACTTCTTTAAGAACTACAAAAAGAAGCAGACCGCCGCCCGGATGCTGGTGGACCTGCTGGCTGAGGGCGAAAAGGAGATCGCCTATCTGGAAACGGTGCTCTACGAGGTGGAAAGCGCCTCCGGCGAAGCCGCGCTGAACGAGATCCGCATGGAGCTGAAAAATCAGGGCTACCTGAAATACTACAAGCAGCGGGACAAAAAGCAGAAGCCTGCGGACTTTCTGCGCTATACCTCCAGCGATGGCTTTGAGATCCTGGTAGGCCGCAACAACGCCCAGAACGACAAGCTCACCCTGCACACCGCCCGGGGCAAGGACTTATGGTTCCATGTGCAGAAGGCACCCGGCAGCCATGTTGTGGTCATGAGCCACGGCGAGGACATCCCGGACACCACCAAGCAGGAAGCGGCGGAGCTGGCGGTCATCCATTCCAGCGCCTACAAGGCGGGCACCGGTGCCAAGGTGGCAGTGGACACCACCGAGGTGAAGAACATCTGGAAAGCAAACGGTGCCAAGCCCGGCATGGTGCTGTACGAGGTGTACACCACCGTCTATATCACCCCGCGGGATGGGCTGGAAGAGCAGCTGAAGAAGAAATGATTTGAACTGCGCGCCGCGTTTGCTTTGCGCATGGTTCAAGGAAGAATTATTTTAAATTTGCCAATCGGGAAAATCTGCGGATTTTCCCGATTGGCTTTTTCACGGGTAGGGTCGTGGAGGAAAACGGCATTTGCAGCGCCTGCTTCCTGCGGAAGCAGCGGCGCTGCGGGGAAAGCTTCTGCTTGCCGCAAGCGTGCAGGGACGCTCCGCTGGG
>NZ_JBBMEN010000016.1:0-56859 GCF_040096575.1 Faecalibacterium intestinale | reverse complement strand
GAAGAAGTCGAAGCACAAAAAAGCTAGCGCTGCGCCAGTCGGCGCTATCGCTTTAACGCTTTTTTCGCTTCTCCATTAAAAACCCCTCAGTCGCTGCGCGACAGCTCCCCCGAGGGGGAGCTGGCACGCCCAGAAGCTTTACACTTCAGCTGGGAACTTTCCCGTCATGCCAAAGGCTCCCTCCCCGAGGGAGCTGGCAAAGCCGACAGGCTTTGACTGAGGGAGTTCTCTTATATAATAGGTATAACCCCCGCGTCTACCGCCCATACTGATGCTGCAAAGGGGAGCGGGGGAGTTTTCCACCGGCAAAAAGCGCGGAGATTGTGCATCTTGCACAGAAAATGCGGCCATTGACAAAACAGAGAAAATAAAAAAGAAAAATCGTAATTTTCTGCAAAAAACACTTGCCAAATGGACGAAGATGTGATAAAATATCTCTCGGCTGCAAAAGGCTTGTGCGATACAAGTCGTGCAGGCCAGCGATATGCGTTGATGCGGGAGGTTGTCATCCGGCGATAGCTGCGATGGGTTATTTCCGCGGAGTATGTCCGATCTTAGAACCGGGCGAAAAAATTACTGACAGCGATGGAATACGTTCCCTCGGCAGAGAAGTTACTCCTCTGCGAAACGGGCGGAACCAATGTTCGGATTTGATTTGCTAATATGTTTCCGGGAGAACTGCCATGCGGTTCACCGGTTTTTATAGTGCCAAATCGAGGAACACCCGGAACTGTGTAGAGCAATTTATCGGCTCGCCTAGGGCAAAAACAATTTTTCAGGAGGCGTAAGCAATGGCAGTCAAAGAGAAAATCAGAATCCGTCTGCAGAGCTATGATGCTCAGCTGATCGATGCCGCAGCAGAGAAGATCGTGGAGACCGCAAAGCGCACCGGCGCACGCGTGTCCGGCCCCATCCCCCTGCCCACCGATCGCGAGGTCGTTACCGTTCTGCGCGCTACCCACAAGTACAAGGATAGCCGCGAGCAGTTCGAGAGCCGCACTCATAAGCGTCTGATCGACATTCTGAAGCCGTCCAACAAGACGGTCGAGGCTCTGATGAGCCTCCAGCTCCCCGCTGGCGTGGACATCGAGATCAAGCTGTAAACCACACACGATCAAATTCGATGCCCTCGTTTCCCGAGGGGTCATGTTGGCAGTGACGTGCGCTGCCAACCAATAACCTTTACAGGAGGAAAAGAAAATGGTTAAAGGCATTATCGGCAAGAAAGTCGGTATGACCCAGCTGTTCGATGAGAGCGGCAAGGTTATCCCCGTCACCGTCATCGAGGCAGGCCCCTGCACCGTCGTGCAGAAGAAGACTGTCGAGAGCGATGGCTATCAGGCTGTTCAGCTGGGCTTCGGCGAGGTTTCCGCCAAGAAGGTCAACAAGGCAGCTGCAGGTCACTTCAAGAAGGCAAACGTTGCCCCCAAGAAGACCCTGCGTGAGTTCCGTCTGGACGACGTTTCCGCAATGAACGTTGGCGACATCCTGAAGGCTGACGTCTTTGCAGCAGGCGACAAGGTTGACGTTGCAGGCGTTTCCAAGGGCAAGGGCTACCAGGGCGTTATCAAGCGCTTTGGCCAGCACCGTCTGCGTGAGAGCCACGGCACTGGCCCGGTGGCACGTCATGCAGGTTCTATGGGCGCTATTTCCAACCCCTCTCGCGTGTTCCCCGGCAAGCGCCTGCCCGGCCACATGGGCTATGTGCGCGTTACCGTGCAGAACCTGACCGTTGTCAAGGTTGACACCGAGAACAATCTGATCGCTGTCAAGGGTGCGGTTCCCGGTTCCAAGGGCACCATCATCACCCTGGCCAACAGCGTCAAGGCGTAAGGAGGAAAGCTACAATGGCAAAGTTTAATGTAGTCGATATGAACGGTCAGCACGTTAGCGAGATCGAGCTTTCCGACGCCGTGTTCGGTATCACCCCGAATGAGAAGGCTGTCCACATTGCTGTGGTGAACTTCCTGGCCAACCAGCGTCAGGGCACCCAGAACACCAAGATCCGCATGGAAGTTTCCGGCGGCGGCAAGAAGCCTTGGCGTCAGAAGGGCACCGGCCACGCTCGTCAGGGCTCCATCCGTGCTCCGCAGTGGACCCACGGCGGCGTTGCTCTGGGCCCCAAGCCCCGCAGCTACAACTACCACATCAACAACAAGGTCAAGCGTCTGGCTCTGCTGAGCGTCCTGTCCGACAAGGCTGCCAATGGCAACATGGTCGTCGTTGACAAGTTCGCTTGCGACGAGTACAAGACCAAGGCTGTGGTCGCTATGCTGAACGCTGTGGGCGCCGGCAAGAAGAACCTGCTGGTCAACGAGACTGTCGATGCAAAGTTCGTCAAGAGCGCTGGCAACATCGCCGGTGTCAAGACCACCTTCGCAGGCAGCGTGAACACCTACGATGTGCTGAACGCCGACAAGCTGATCATCAGCGTCGACGCAGCTAAGAAGCTCGAGGAGGTGCTTGGCTAATGAAAACCGCACATGATATCGTCCTGAAGCCGGTCATTACCGAGAACTCCATGGCTGGCATCGCTGACAAGAAGTACACCTTCAAGGTCGCTACCGATGCTACCAAGGTCGAGATCGCTCAGGCAGTTGAAGTTCTGTTCCCCGGCGTCAAGGTCGCTAAGGTGAACACCGTCTCCGTCCGCGGCCGCTTCCGCCGTCAGGGTATGCACGCCGGTTACACCGCTGCATCCAAGAAGGCTATCGTGACCCTGACCAAGGACTCCAAGGAGATCGAGTTCTTCAACAGCATGGTCTGATAGAACCCGCCGAGGGTTCCTCTATGGGGATATGACCCCGATAATAATTCATAAGATAAACAAAGGAGAATAGCACAATGGCTATCAAAAAGTATGGCCCCACTACTCCGGGCCGCCGCGGCATGACCGTCACGGATTACAGCGTCCTGAGCAAGGTCGCTCCTGAGCGCAGCCTGCTGGAGCCCATGAAGAAGCACAGCGGCCGCAACAACACCGGTCGTATCACCGTCCGCCATCAGGGCGGCGGCAACCGCACCAAGTATCGTGTCATCGACTTCAAGCGTCAGAAGACCGATATCCCCGCTACCGTTAAGACTCTCGAGTACGATCCGAACCGCAGCGCATTCATCGCTCTGGTCGAGTACACCGACGGCGTCAAGAGCTACATCATTGCTCCCGATGGCCTGAAGGTGGGCGACGTGGTCGTCAGCAGCAAGTCTGCCGATATCAAGCCCGGCAACTGCCTGCCCTTCGAGAACATCCCCGTCGGTACCATCATCCACAACATCGAGCTGTATCCCGGCCGCGGCGCTCAGCTGGTTCGTTCCGCTGGCAACATGGCTCAGCTGATGGCTAAGGAGAATGGCTACGCTCTGGTTCGTCTGCCCTCCGGTGAGATGCGCAACGTGCCCGTGAACTGCACCGCAGTCATCGGTCAGGTTTCCAACATCGACCACGAGAACGTCAACCTGGGCAAGGCAGGCCGCAAGCGCCACATGGGCGTGCGTCCCGGCAGCCGTGGTACCGTTATGAACCCCTGCGACCATCCCCACGGTGGTGGCGAGGGCCGCGCACCTGTTGGTCACTCCGGTCCTATGACTCCCTGGGGCAAGCCCGCTCTGGGTCTCAAGACTCGCAAGCATCATAAGCGCTCCGATAAGCTGATCGTGAAGCGTGCAGGTAAGTAAGAGAGGAGTTTAAGACAATGGGTAGAAGCATTAAAAAAGGACCTTTCGTCCAGGCTGCTCTTATGAAGCACGTTGAAGCGATGAACGCTTCCGGCAAGAAGCAGGTCATCAAGACCTGGAGCCGCGCCTCCACGATCTTCCCCGAATTCGTTGGTCACACCTTTGCCGTCCACGACGGCCGCAAGCACGTGCCTGTGTATGTGACTGAGGACATGGTTGGCCACAAGCTGGGTGAGTTCGTTCCCACCCGTACCTTCAAGGGCCACACTGGTAATTCTAAGTAATAGAGGGAGGAACACAACATGGAAGCTCGGGCAATTCTTCGTTATGCCCGCATTAGTCCTCGTAAGGTGTCTATCGTTATGGACCTGATCCGTAACAAGCCCCTGGACGAAGCGCTGGCAATCCTGCAGTACACCCCGAAGGCAGCTTGTGAGCCCCTTCTGAAGCTGGTGAAGTCTGCAGCCGCTAATGCGGAAAACAACTTCAATATGGACAAGAACAACCTCTACGTCGCCGAGTGCTTTGTTTGCCCCGGCCCGACGCTGAAGCGCATGATGCCTCGTGCACAGGGCCGCGGCTACCGCATCCTGAAGCGCACCAGCCACATGACCGTTGTTCTGAAAGAGAAAGAGTAAGGAGGGAAAACAATGGGCCAGAAAGTAAATCCGCACGGCATTCGTGTCGGCGTTATTAAAGACTGGGACAGCCGCTGGTTTGCCTCCAAGAAGGATTTCAGCGATAACCTCGTCGAGGATCACAAGATCCGCACTGAGCTGAAGGCTCAGCTGAAGGACGCTGGCGTCCCCAAGATCGAGATCGAGCGCACTGTGGATCCTTCCACTTCCGCTCCTCGCGTTAATGTTAACATCTACTGCGCTAAGCCCGGTATGGTCATCGGCAAGGGCGGCGAAGAGCGCATCGCCCTGCAGAACAAGCTGACCAAGGAGTATGGCAAGACCGTTATCGTCAATGTCATCGAGGTGAAGAGCCCCTCCACCAACGCACAGCTGGTTGCTGAGGACATCGCTCGTCAGCTGGAGAACCGCGTCACCTTCCGTCGTGCTATGAAGCAGTGCATGCGCAATGCCATGAGCCCCCGCGATCGCGCAACCGTTCCCGCAAAGGGCATCAAGGCAATGTGCTCCGGCCGTCTGGGCGGCGCTGATATCGCCCGCACCGAGAGCTACCACGAGGGCACCATCCCCCTGCAGACCCTGCGCGCCGACATCGATTACGGCTTTGCAGAGGCTGCTACCACCTACGGCCGCATCGGCGTTAAGGTGTGGATCTACAAGGGCGAGGTCCTCAAGAGCGCAAAGACCGCTCCTAAGAAGGAAGGAGGCAACAAGTAATGTTACTGCCTAAGCGTGTTAAGTACCGCCGCGTTCAGCGCGGCCGCATGACCGGCAAGGCTACCCGCGGCAACGTGGTGTGCCAGGGTCAGTACGGCCTTGTTGCTCTGGAGCCGGCATGGATCTCCTCCAAGCAGATCGAGGCTGCCCGTGTTGCCATGACTCGTTACATCAAGCGTGGCGGCAAGGTTTGGATCAAGATCTTCCCCGATAAGCCCGTGACTGAAAAGCCCGCTGAGACCCGCATGGGCTCCGGTAAGGGCTCTCCCGAATACTGGGTTGCAGTCGTGAAGCCCGGCCGCGTGATGTTCGAGCTGGCAGATGTCGATGAGGCAACTGCTCGCGAGGCTCTGCGTCTGGCTATGCACAAGCTGCCCATCAAGTGCAAATTTGTTGTCCGTGAGGACTCCGTGAAGGAGGATGGCACCAATGAAGGCTAATGAACTCCGCGAAATGCAGACCGCAGAGCTGACCAGCAAGCTGGCAGATCTGAAGGCTGAGCTGTTTAACCTGCGCTTCCAGCATGCCATCAACCAGCTGGAGAACCCCGGCCGCATCGAAGCAGTCAAGAAGGACATCGCCCGCGTGATGACCGTTCTGGCTGAGAAGCAGTAAGGAGGTTAAACGATGGAAGAACGTAATCTGAGAAAGACCCGCGTCGGCGTCGTCGTGTCCGACAAGATGGATAAGACCATCGTGGTTGCCGTTAAGGATAGCGTGCAGCACCCCCTGTACAAGAAGATCCTGAAGCGTACCGTGAAGTTCAAGGCTCGTGACGAGCAGAACGAGTGCGGTATCGGTGACCGTGTTGAGATCATGGAGTGCCGCCCCCTGAGCAAGGATGTGCGCTGGCGCCTGGTCCGTATCGTTGAGAAGGCAAAGTAATCTTTGCCCGCTGCTTTGAACAGTTTGAAAGGAGATATCTGATATGGTTCAGATGCAAACTTATCTCAAAGTTGCCGACAACACCGGTGCCAAGGAGCTGATGTGCTTCCGTGTGCTGGGCGGCACCCGCAAGAGATACGCAAACATTGGTGACGTCGTGGTCTGCTCTGTCAAGAAGGCAGCCCCCGGCGGCTCCGTTAAGAAGGGCGACGTCGTCAAGGCTGTCATCGTGCGCAGCAAGCATGGCGTGCGCCGCGACGACGGTTCCTACATCCGTTTTGATGAGAACGCCGCCGTTATCGTTATGGCCGACAAGAACCCCAAGGGTACTCGTATCTTTGGACCTGTTGCTCGCGAGCTGCGTGATGCCGGCTACACCAAGATCCTGAGCCTGGCTCCGGAATCGCTGTAAGGAGGTTTTAAAAATGAATAATCTTCATGTTAAAACCGGCGACAACGTGATGATCATCAGCGGCAAGGACAAGGGCCACACTGGTAAGGTCCTGCAGGTCAGCCCCGCTGAAGGCAAGGTCATCGTTGAAGGCCAGAACATGGTTACCAAGCACGTCAAGCCCCGCCGTCAGGGCGAGCAGGGCGGCATCGTTAAGGCCGAGGGCGCTATCTACGCTTCCAAGGTCATGCCCGTCTGCCCCAAGTGCGGCAAGGCCGTGCGTGTGGGTCACGTTGAGAAGGACGGCAAGATGGTTCGCGTCTGCAAGAAGTGCGGCGCTGAGCTGTAAGAAAGGAGTAAGGAACAATGGCTCGTTTGAAAGAACAGTATGTCAATGAAATTGCTCCTGCTCTGAACTCCAAGTTCGGTTACAAGAGCGTTATGCAGATCCCCAAGCTGGACAAGGTCGTCATCAACGTTGCCTGCGGCGAAGCCAAGGAAAACGAGAAGATCCTGGAAGCAGTTATGAAGGATCTGGGCCAGATCACTGGCCAGAAGGCAGTCGTCTGCCGTGCCAAGAAGAGCGTTGCTAACTTCAAGCTGCGTCAGGGCACCCCCATCGGCTGCAAGGTCACCCTGCGTGGTGAGCGTATGTACGAGTTCGTGGATCGCTTCTTCAACGTGGCTCTGCCCCGTGTGCGCGACTTCCGCGGCATCAACGGCAACGGCTTTGACGGCCGCGGCAACTTTGCCTGCGGCATCAAGGAGCAGATCATCTTCCCCGAGATCGACTTCGAGAAGGTCGATGCAGTCCGCGGCATGGATGTCTGCTTCGTCACCACCGCAAAGACTGACGAGGAGGGCAAGGAGCTGCTGAAGGCTCTGGGCGCTCCCTTCGCAGAGAACAACTAAGGGAGGAGATTTGTAAAATGGCTAAACTGTCTATGAAGCTGAAGCAGTCTCGTCCTGCTAAGTTCTCTACCCGTGCATACACCCGCTGCCGCATCTGCGGCCGTCCCCACTCCGTGCTGCGCAAGTACGGCGTGTGCCGTGTGTGCTTCCGTGAGCTGGCCTACAAGGGCGAGATCCCGGGCGTGAAGAAGGCTTCCTGGTAATTTACCAGAGGGCTGGATAGAATGTCGGATATCCGCCCCGGGGCAAACAACTTGTTTCGGGGCGGTATCATTATAAAACAAATGAGAGCTAATCTAAGGAGGTTAGTGGCAAATGCAGATTACTGATCCTATCGCGGACCTGCTGACTCGCATCCGCAACGCTAGCACTGCCAAACACCCTTCTGTGGAGATCCCCGCTTCCAACATGAAGAAGGCTATCTGCCAGATTCTGGTTGACGAGGGCTACATCAAGGGTATGCAGGTCAAGAACGACACTGTTCAGGGCACCATCGTTGTCACCCTGAAGTATCAGGCAAACGGCGAGCCCGTTATTGCCGGCCTGCGCCGTGTGTCCAAGCCCGGCCTGCGCATCTACACCAACTGCGAGGATATGCCCAAGGTCATGAAGGGCCTGGGCACCGCGATCATTTCCACCTCCAAGGGCATCATGACTGACAAGGCTGCACGTGCTGAGCACGTCGGCGGCGAAGTCCTGGCCTACGTGTGGTAAGAAAGGGGTAAAAGACAATGTCGAGAATTGGAAGAAAACCCATCGTCATTCCTGCCGGTGTCACTGTCACTGTCGATGAGGCAGCACACGCTGTCACCGTCAAGGGCCCCAAGGGCAGCCTGAATTCCAACTATCATCCCCTGATGACCGTTAAGGTCGAGGGCAATGAGGTTTTGGTTACCCGCCCCAATGACGAACCCAAGGCCCGCAGCCTGCACGGCCTGACCCGTACCAACATCGCTAACATGGTGAACGGTGTTGTGAACGGCTACGAGAAGAAGCTGGAGATCGTTGGCGTTGGTATGCGCTGCCAGAAGCAGGGCTCCAACCTGGTCATGAACCTGGGCTTCTCTCATCAGGTGAACGTCCCCGATACCGAGGACTGCACCATTGTGTGGCAGGATCCCAACCACTTCTCTGTTACCGGTATCGACAAGCAGAAGGTCGGCCAGTATGCTGCAGAGATCCGCGCCAAGAAGCCGCCTGAGCCGTACAAGGGCAAGGGCATCCGCTACGCTGGCGAGGTCGTCAAGCACAAAGAAGGCAAGGCCGGTAAGGGCAAGAAATAAGGTAAGGAGTGAAAGACAATGGTTAAGCAGATCGACAAGAACGAAGCTCGTCTTCGTCGTCATCGCCGCGTTCGCAACAAGATCAGCGGCACCGCAGCACGTCCTCGCCTGGATGTTTTCCGCTCCGCCAAGCACATCTACGCTCAGATCATCGATGATGAGCAGGGCGTTACTCTGGTGTCGGCGTCCACTATGGACAAGGACTTCAACGGCAACGGCGGCAACGTCGAGGCCGCTGCTGAGATCGGCAAGAAGGTTGCAGCAAAGGCTCTGGAAAAGGGCATCACCGAGGTCGTGTTCGACCGTGGTGGCTACGTTTATCATGGCCGTGTTAAGGCCCTGGCTGATGGCGCCCGTGAGGGCGGCCTGAAGCTGTAATGAGAGGAGGAAACACATTATGGCTATGAGAAACCGTGAAGACGACGGCATGATCACCAAGGTTGTGTCTATCAACCGCGTTTCCAAGACTGTCAAGGGCGGCCGCATCATGAAGTTTGCTGCTCTGGTTGTCGTTGGCGACGGCAAGGGCACCATCGGCTACGGCATCGGCAAGTCCGGTGAAGTTCCCGAGGCTATCCGCAAGGGTGAGGCCGCTGCCAAGAAGAATATGCACAAGGTTGCCCTGAAGGGCACCACCATCCCCCACGAGATCGTTGGCAAGTACGGCGCAGGCGCTGTTCTGCTCAAGCCGGCTGCACCCGGTACCGGTATGATCGCCGGCGGCCCCGTGCGTGCCGTCATTGAGGCTGCTGGCATCAAGGACGTTCGTGCGAAGTCTATGCGTTCCAACAACCCCATCAACGTTGTTGCTGCTACCTTTGCAGGTCTGTGCGGTCTGGTCAGCGCCGAGTCTGTCGCTGAGAAGCGCGGCAAGACCGTGAAAGAAATTCTGGGTTAAGGAGGTAACTAACCATGGCAGATAAGATGCTCAAGATCGAGCTGAAGAAGAGCCTGATCGGCCGCGGCGCTAAGCAGATCGCTACCGCTGAGGCTCTGGGCCTGAAGAAGCCGGGCGACGTTACCGTTCAGCCTGACAACGCCGCTACGCAGGGCAAGATCGCAAAGATCGGCTTCCTGCTCAGCGTCACCGAAGCCTAATAGCAGGGGGTATACGCACAATGAAGCTTCATGAATTGCACGCCAGCAAGGGCGCCAATAAGGCTGCAACCCGCAAGGGCCGCGGCATTGGCTCCGGCAATGGCAAGACTGCCGGCTTCGGCAGCAAGGGCCAGAAGGCCCGTTCCGGCGTGAAGCACGCTGGTTTCGAGGGCGGTCAGATGCCTCTGGCACGCCGCCTGCCCAAGGTTGGCTTTAACAACATCTTTGCTACCCAGTACGCCATCGTCAACGTGGCTGACCTGGAGGCTGCTTTCAATGCCGGCGATGTCGTCGATACCGAGGCTCTGAAGGCTAAGGGTCTGGTCAAGAAGACCCTGGACGGCGTTAAGGTTCTGGGCAACGGCGAGCTGACCAAGGCTCTGACCGTGAAGGCCACAGCCTATTCCGCTTCTGCCAAAGAGAAAATCGAGAAGGCAGGCGGAAAGGCTGAGGTGATGTAAGGTGTTCCAGACATTCCGTAACGCATGGAAGATCCCCGAGCTTAAAAATCGTCTTCTGTTCACGCTGGCGATCCTCGTGGTTTACCGTCTTGGCTGTGCCATCCCCGTGCCGTTCGTTTCCGGCTCTGCTCTGACGCAGATGTTTGCAAACGGCGATATGCTCTCGTACCTCAATATGATGAGCGGCGGCGCACTGGCAAGATGCACGCTCTTCGCGTTAGGTGTGACACCCTATATCAACGCCTCTATTATTGTGCAGCTGCTGACTGTAGCCATTCCTTCGCTGGAAAATCTGGCAAAGGAAGCGGACGGCCAGCAGAAGCTGCAGCAGATCAACCGGTATGCCGGTGCCGTGGTCGCACTGATCATGAGCATTGGCTACTACTTCGTGATCCGCAATATGGGTGCACTGAAGTATGTTTCCGGCGCAGTCGGCGTGTTCGCCGCTGTGGTCATCATCGCTACCTTCGTTGCAGGTGCTCAGCTGATCACTTGGGCGGGCGAGCAGATCGATGACAAGGGTATCGGCAACGGTGTTTCCCTTCTGATCTTCGCCTCCATCGTTTCCAACTGGTCCTCGCTGTACACCTCTGTGACGGGTCTGCTGACCCGCGCAGCGGCTGGCGAGCCTCAGTTCTATATCCTGCTGCCCGTTCTGGTAATTCTGGCACTGGTCGCTGTGGTCTTTGTGGTGGTCATGACCAACGCAGAGCGCCGCATCACCATCCAGTACGCCAAGCGTGTGGTGGGTCGGAAGCAGATGGGCGGCCAGAACAGCTACCTGCCCCTGAAGCTGAACATGAGCGGCGTCATGCCCATCATCTTCGCTTCGGCTCTGGTGTCCATCCCGGGCACCATCGGCAGCTTTTTGCAGATCGATCAGACCGCTCACCCGGTCTGGTATGCGTTCTTCCATACCTTCAACTACACCTCCTGGCTGTACGTTGTGATCTACCTGCTGCTGATTTTGGCATTCAACTACTTCTATGTGGCCATCCAGTACAACCCTGTTGAGATCGCCAACAATCTGCGCCGCAACAACGGCTCGATCCCCGGCTTCCGTCCCGGTAAGCCGACCAGCGATTTCATCACCCGCACCCTGAACAAGATCACCCTCATCGGTGCCATCTTCCTGGCTGCGGTGGCTGTACTGCCGATCATTCTGGGCAACCTGACCGGTATGAGCATTCAGCTGGGCGGTACCAGCCTGCTGATCGTGGTTGGTGTGGCACTGGATACCACCCGCAGCCTCGATAGCTTTATGACCATGCGCAACCACAAGGGTTTCCTTGGCTGATCTGAAGCAATAAAGATGTAAGAAAGCACTGGAAAGGAGAGTACGCTCATACTTTTCAGTGCTTTTTTGCTTTTGTACGTATGTTTCTATCATGTGGCATATAAGAAAGGAAGCGATCCTATGAATCTGATCCTGTTGGGCGCACCCGGCGCAGGCAAAGGCACGCAGGCCGAGATCATCTGCGCAAAGCTGAACATCCCTTCCATCAGCACCGGCAACATCCTGCGTGCTGCTGTCAAGGAGGGCACCGAGATGGGTCTGAAGGCCAAGAGCTTTATGGACGCCGGTGCTCTGGTGCCCGATGAAGTCATCATCGGCATCCTGAAGGAGCGTCTGGCACAGGCTGACTGCGCCAACGGCTTCATTCTGGACGGCGTGCCCCGCACCATTGCGCAGGCAGAGGCCATCGAGACCATGGGCATCCGCATCGACAAGGTGCTGGAACTGCAGGTTGAGGACAGCGTGATCGTGGAGCGCATGAGCGGCCGCCGCGTCTGCGAGAAGTGCGGCGCAAGCTACCACATCCTGAACAAGAAGAGCAAGGTGGAGGGCGTCTGCGACCTGTGCGGCGGCAAGACCGTCATCCGCAAGGACGACCAGCCCGCAACCGTGCTGGATCGTTTGAAAGCCTACCATGAGCAGACCGAGCCGCTGGTGGAGTTCTACCGCACCCGCGGCAAGTTGGCAGAGATCAAGTTCTGCCCCTCCATCGAGGAGACTACGGCTGAAGTCATGAAGGCTTTGGAGGCATAAGCGTGATCCAGATCAAAAATGCAAAAGAGCTGGACGGTATGCGCCGAGCAAACGCCCTGAGCGCAGCTGCCCTGAAGTACGGCGGAGAGCACATCGAAGCAGGCATGACCACTTGGGAGCTGGATAAGCTGATCTACGACTTCATCGTGAAGCACGGCGGCATCCCCAACTTCAAGGGTCTGTACGGTTTTCCCGGTACAGCCTGCATCAGCCTGAACGATACCGTCATCCACGGCATCCCCTCTCATGATATCGTCATCCGCCCGGGTGACATCGTGAGCATCGACACCGGTGCCAAGGTGGACGGCTTCAACGGCGACAACGCCTGCACCTACGCGGTGGGCAAGGTGGACTTGGAAGCCCAGCGCCTGCTGGAAGTGACCAAGGCTTCTCTGTACAAGGGCATCGGGCAGGCCGTGGCGGGCAACCGCATCGGTGATATCGGCTACGCCGTGCAGAGCTACTGCGAGGACGCGGGCTTCTCTGTGGTGCGTGACTTTGTGGGTCACGGCACCGGCAAGGAGCTGCACGAGGACCCCGAGGTACCCAACTACGGCCATCAGGGACGCGGGCCCCGTCTGGTGCCCGGCATGACCATCGCCATTGAGCCGATGATCTGTCAGGGTGACTACAAGATCAAGCAGCTCAGCGACGGCTGGACTGTCAAGACCAAGGACGGCGGGCTGGCTGCTCACTTTGAGCACTCTATCGCCATCCTGAAGGACCGCACCGAGATCATGACCCGCAGCTGGGATGACCCGGATTTTGACCCGGCCACCTTCAGCCTGAAGTAAGCAACCATTAAAAGGAGCCGCTGCACAGACGATGTGCGGCGGCTTCTTTTGCGTATGGAGCATTCTTGTCGCAGTTGCTTTTTGGTTAGCGGGCTCGCCCTCTCAGTCAAAGCCTGTCGGCTTTGCCAGCTCTCCCAAAGGGAGAGCCCTTGGCATAACGGTAAAGTTTCCGGCACAGTGCAAAGGCGTCCCCTTGGGGGAGCTGGCGAACGTAGTGAGCCTGAGGGGGTGGCTTCAGCACTGCCGAAAGCGGCACTGCAAATGTCGTCTCCCGCTACGACCCCTCTGCGTGAAAATGCGTTTGGAGCGCTCCGCAGAGCGCGACAAACGCAAAAATAAAAATAATCCTTCCTCTGATTATGCCCAGAGCGATGCGGAGGGCATTTTAAATCGTTTTGTCTGTCTGAAAAGGCTGTCTGCGGAGAAACGGCAGACGGCCTTTTCCGCTCCTCCACCCTGCAATTTGTGCAATTGTGACAAGTTTTCGTGAAAAAGTTTCACCTTCACGGTGGAGAACCGCGAAAGCCGGACGTAGCAGAAAAGAGCTTTTACACAGAATAATTTTTTATCGGAAATACGGAAAAAACCTCTTGCAAATTGACAACAAAAGGTGTATAATCTATAAATGGCTGTGGAAGCCAGATACTTCCTCGACGGACAGGCTCAGTCTGCCCGTTTTGCGGATTTTGTGCCGCAGGAGATGAAGTATGTGGCGCTCATCGCCACCTGTCCGTCTGGGAATCGGCGTGAAAGCTCCCCGAAAGAGAAGCGGCAAACTGCACAAAAACGGGCGCAGGCACGGAAGAATGCAGTGCTTTCTGTTTTTAGGGGCGGGAGCACCGGTGCTCAATTATGACAAACTGAGCAGATCCAATGAGGAGGCAAATAGCTTGTCTAAAGAAGACGTCATCGAGATCGAAGGCATTGTGCGTGAAGCCATGCCCAACGCCATCTTTAAGGTGGAAATGTTGAGCGAGGATAAGAACACCGGGAAGCTCACTCCCAGCGGTCACATCCTCTTAGCGCACATCTCCGGCAAGCTGCGGACCAATTTCATCCGTATCCTGCCCGGGGACAAGGTAACCGTGGAAATGTCGCCCTATGATCTTTCTAAGGGCCGCATCACCTGGCGCTCCAAATAAGCGTCAGGGCATCAACCAAAAGGAGGTTCAACATCATGAAGGTCAAGCCTTCCGTGAAACCCATCTGCGAAAAGTGCAAGGTCATCCGCCGCAAAGGCCGCGTGATGGTCATCTGCCAGAACCCCAAGCACAAGCAGCGCCAGGGCTAATTCGGGCGCCTGGGGGTCAAGTGCGTAGAGTCCCGGCGCAGACCCCGACACTGACATGGGATGATTTTTGGAGGAAACTACTATGGCACGTATTGCCGGCGTTGACCTGCCCCGCGAGAAGCGCGTTCAGGTGGGTCTCACCTACGTTTATGGTATCGGCCAGACCACTGCTAACAAGATCCTGGAAGCAACTGGCATCAACCCCGATACCCGCGTCAAGGATCTGACTCTGGACGAAGAGGCTAAGATCCGTGACTACATCGATCAGGCAAACATCCTCGTTGAAGGCGACCTGCGCCGCAACGTGGCTCTGGACATCAAGCGTCTGGTCGAGATCCAGTCCTTCCGTGGCACCCGCCATCGCAAGAATCTGCCCTGCCGCGGCCAGCGCACCAAGACCAATGCACGTACCTGCAAGGGTCCCAAGCGCACTGTCGCAAACAAGAAGAAGTAAGGAGGATTTGAGAAATGGCAAGTGCAAATAACGCCAAGAAGGGCGCAAATGTCCGCATGAAGCGGAAAGAGCGCAAGAACATTGCTGCTGGTCAGGCTCACATCCAGTCTACCTTCAACAATACTGTCGTTACTATCACCGACCTGCAGGGTAATGCAGTGTCTTGGTGCTCCTCCGGCTCCCTGAACTTCCGTGGCAGCCGCAAGAGCACCCCGTTCGCAGCTCAGTCCGCTGCCGAGACCGCAGCTAAGACTGCTATCGAGCACGGCATGAAGACTGTTGAAGTTTACGTCAAGGGCCCCGGCGCTGGCCGTGAGTCCGCTATCCGTGCGCTGCAGGCTACCGGTCTGGAAGTCACCCTGATCAAGGACGTGACTCCCATCCCCCACAACGGCTGCCGTCCCCCGAAGCGCCGTCGTGTCTGATCGAAGGAGGAAATTGAATTATGGCAAAGAATACGCAGCCTATCGCAAAGCGTTGCAAGGCCCTGGGCATTTCTCCTGCGGTCATGGGCTATGCAAAGAAGAATACCACCCGCAACTCCAACGGCAACGTCCGCAAGAAGCAGTCTGAGTACGCATCTCAGCTGAAGGAGAAGCAGAAGGTCAAGTTCATCTACGGCGTTCTGGAGAAGCAGTTCCACAACGCTTACCTGAAGGCAGAGTCTCGCCCCGGCAAGACCGGTGAGAACCTGCTCCAGATCATGGAGTGCCGTCTGGACAACGTCGTGTTCCGTCTGGGCTTTGCTCAGACCCGCCGCGACGCTCGTCAGCTGGTGTCTCACGCTCACTTCACCGTCAACGGCAAGAAGGTCAACATCCCCTCTTACCAGGTGAAGGCCGGCGATGTGATCGAAGTGCGCGAGTCCAGCCGCAGCTCTGCAAAGTTTGCAAAGCTGACCGGTGCCGAGGCTCCCGTCGTGGCTCTGCCCGCATGGCTGAACCGCGAGACCGGTTCTCTGAAGGGCGTTGTCGCTAAGCTGCCCGAGCGCAGCGATATCGACTACGAAGTCGCAGAGCACCTCATCGTCGAGCTGTACTCCAAGTAATCCATTAAGAAGGCGTTGCCTTCCTTCTGGATGGTACGCTTTCGCATTCTTTTTTGAAAGAATTCAATAATGGGCCGGTGGAAACACCGGTTTGACAAGGAGGGCATAGATATGATGGAGATTGAACGTCCCAAGATCGAAACGGCAAGCCTGTCCCCGGACGGCCGCTACGGTAAATTCGTGGCAGAACCTCTGGAGCGTGGCTTTGGCATCACACTGGGCAATAGCCTGCGTCGTGTGCTTCTTTCCTCTCTGCCCGGTGTCGCCGTGACCAGCGTCAAGATTGACGGTGTGGTCCACGAGTTCTCCACCATTGAGGGCGTCAAGGAAGACGTTACCGAAATTGTCCTGAACCTGAAGGGTATTGCTGCAAAGCTGTACACTGATGGTCCGAAGACAGTGCGTGTTGAGGCAGTTGGTCCCTGTGAGGTCACTGCTGACAACATCAAGCAGGGCGACGACATCGAAATTCTGAACCCTGAGTGGCACATTGCAACTCTGGGCGAGGGTGCCAAGCTCGTTATGGAGCTGACTTTCGACAAGGGTCGCGGCTATGTGCCCGCAGAGCGCAACAAACAGGCTATCATCGAGAAGAACGATATCAACACCCTTCCCGTTGACAGCATTTACACCCCTGTGCTCAAGGTGAATTATAACGTCGAGAGCACCCGTGTTGGACAGGCCATTGATTATGACAAGCTGACCATTGAGGTTTGGACCGATGGCACGATCAACGCACAGGAAGCCGTTTCTCTGGCTGCCCGTGTGCTGACCGAGCACCTGAACCTGTTCGTCAACCTGTCGGACGAGGCCGCCGGCGCTGAGATCATGGTAGAAAAGACCAACGACGACAAGGAGAAGGCTCTGGAGATGACCATCGAAGAGCTGGATCTGAGCGTGCGTTCCTTCAACTGCCTGAAGCGCGCAGGGATCAACACGGTGGAAGATCTGGTCAGCAAGAGCGAGGACGAGATGATGAAGGTCCGCAACCTCGGTCGCAAGAGCCTGGAGGAAGTCATGGCAAAGCTGGACTCCCTCGGCTTCAAGCTGAACACGGATGACGAATAACTAAAATAATTTAAGGAGTGAAACGGGATGCCCGGTACCAGAAAGCTCGGTAGAACCAGCGACAGCCGCAACGCTATGATGCGCGCTATGGTTACCTACCTGTTAGAGAATGGCAAGATTGAGACCACTGTCACTCGCGCTAAGGACGTTCGTTCCATGGCCGAGAAGATGATCAGCCTTGGCAAGGCCAGCGACCTGCACACCAAGCGTCAGGTCTACGCCTACATCACCAAGGAAGATGTTGCAAAGAAGCTGTTTGACGAGATCAGCCCCAAGTACGCTGACCGCAACGGCGGCTACACCCGCATCATCAAGATCGGCGCTCGCCGCGGCGATGCAGCTGAGATGGCAGTTCTGGAGCTCGTCTGATCCTGCTCTGACTGTTTGATACAGTAACCAAAGAAACCATTGCACAGCTTTTGTGCAGTGGTTTCTTTTTTGTTTATATGGGTTACCCCCTCAGTCGCTGCGCGACAGCTCCCCCAAGGGGGCGCCTTTCGGTGCTGCCGCAAAGTTTCCCGCCACCGCGAAAAGCCGTCCCCTTGGGGAAGGTGGCATCGCCGTAGGCGATGACGGAAGGGGTAATCCCCCGCCGCGCATTCCAAATCGTTCTCCGCGTATGCCCAACCCCTTTTTTGTGTCCGCAAAGTGTGGTATACTGAAAATAGTTTTTTATGCCCGGAAGGAGGTTGACCGGTATGAACAGAACCCGCAGGCTGCGGCTGGTGCTGTGCACGCTGCTGTGCTTTGTGCTGTGCAGCTGCCAGACCGTGCTGCCGGCCAACGAAAAGGCACAGGTAGAGGAGCTGCTGCGTGCCCCGAAGCTTTCCGGCGATTACGGCGCGCTGCAAACTGCCCTGAACGACTGGCTGGGTGAGAGCGCCCAGCTGAAATATCCCATTCAGGGCGAGCTGCTTTCTCCCTTTGTGCTGCAGGATCTGGATGGCGACGGCCAGCAGGATGCGGCGGTGCTGTATACCACCGCCCAGACAGCCAACGTCTGCATAGCCATTTTGCAGCGGGATGATGCCGGAAGCTGGCAGGTGCGTCAGAGCGTGGAAGGCCTTGCCGAAACGGTGGAGAACGTCAGCCTTGCTCAGCTGCAGGATACAGACAGCTGCCAGCTGGTGGTGGGCTATACCGCTGCCCAGAATGACCACTATCTGGCGGTGTACTCTTATCAGGACGGCACTCTGTCCACCATTCTCGAGCAGCAGTACGAGCAGTATCTGGTGGAAAATATCACCGGCGGCAGCAGTCAGGATCTGATCCTGATGTCCACACAGGAGGACGGCAGTGTGCAGATCGAGCTGCTGACCGCAGACCGGGAGGGCAGCTTCCGGCAGGTGGCGGTCAACGGCCTTTCCGCAGATAAGTTTTCCGGCTGCGCTTCGGTGGCGGCGGGTGCAGGCGCAGACGGGCGGCATTATCTGGTGCTGGACGGCTGGACCGGCATTTCTGGCAACAATCTGGCTTCGGTGCTGTTATGCTACGACGAGAACAGCCAGCAAATGGTGCCCGCCACAAGGATCAGCAGCCAGCGGCTGTATAACGCCTCTCTGCGCAATGTACCCACGCTGGTCAGCCGGGACTTGGACGGAGACGGCATCGTGGAGATCCCCACCCAGCCGGACGAGGCGGGTCTGCTGAACCTGAGCCAGAGCCGCCGCATGGATTTTATCGTCTGGATGGACTACACCAGCAGCCACCCGGAAAAAAGCTTTGGCCTGCTGGACGAGGAGACCAACTGTTATATCGAGCTGCCCGCCGAGTGGGAGGGCAACCTGAAACTGACCGACAGCGAGGAATATGACGGCGCAGTGGAGCTGCGCACCGTAGACGAGGATGAGCTGGTGCTGACGGTACGGCTGGCAAGGACCTCGGCCAATTCTACCGGCTGGACAAGGCTCGGCGTGGTGGCGTCCCGCCAGCTGCAGGCCAGAATGGGCCCGGGCGTTTTGCTTGCCGACACAAACTATCGCCTTTCCAAGGCATTGTATCTGCTGAATTAAGGAATGGAGGATGCTGCATGGTACGAGTGCTTGTTGTAGAAGATGAAACCAATATCCGCGATATGATCGCCCTGAACCTGCGCCATGCGGGGATGGAGGTGGTGGAGGCTGAAAGCGCCGAAGCCGCCCTGCCGCTGCTGGCGCAGAAACCCGGCTGCGATGCCGCCATTCTGGACGTGATGCTGCCGGGCATGAACGGATTCTCGCTGTGCGAGACCATCCGCCGCACCGACCAGCAGATCGGCATCATCATCCTCAGCGCCAAGGGGCAGGAGCAGGATAAGATCCGCGGGCTGTCCATCGGCGCAGACGATTACATGACCAAGCCTTTCAGCGTCAGCGAACTGCTGGCGCGGGTGGAAGCGCTGTGCCGCCGCGTGATCCGCACCAAGGAAGGGGACAGCCGGGAGAACGTCCCGCTGGGCACTTTGACCAGCGGCGAGTTCGTGCTGGACGAGAACCGCCGCGTGCTGCTGAAAGCCGGTCAGCCCATTGAGCTGACGCAGGTGGAGTTCCAGATCATGGAGCTGTTTTTCCGCAATCCGGGCACCGCGTTGGTGCGCGAAAAGATCCTGAAAGGGGTCTGGGGCGAGAACTACTTCGGCGACGTAAAGATCGTGGATGTGAACATTCGCCGCCTGCGCATGAAGGTGGAGGACGAACCCAGCCACCCCGCCCACATCATGACCGTGTGGGGCTACGGCTACCGGTGGGAAGAATAAAAATGTGATTCAGGAAAGTCCTACGGACTTTCCTGAATCACAAAAAAATATTTTTTTATTATCTATACTCACCGAAAGGAGGACACTGTTATGCGAAGCGGTATCACCCGCCGCTGGCTGCGGGGCAATCTGCTCATCACCGTACTGGTAGTGCTGCTGGCCGAAGCAATGTTTCTGTACAGCTATACCCGCAGCTACTACGGCAGTGTGCAGCAGATCATGTACCGACGGTTCTCCTCGGTGACCGGTCAGCTGAAAATGTATACCGGCGATACCGCCCAGAGCGCGGCGGTCAGCCGCAGTCTGGCGCTGCGGCGCATGGTGGAACAGTTTGCCGATAAGGATAAATACGAGTTCATGCTGCTGGACAGCTACGGCAGCGTGATCGCCTCCTCCAGCGGTACGGACGCGGAGGGCATCGTCAGCAGCAGGGACTTTGAACAGGCGCTCGGTGCGCCGGACGGTCTGGGCGTGGCGGTGTACCGCACCCAGTCCGGCGAGATGGTCATGGCGGCCTGCTCGCTGGTGCCCTACGACGCCGAGGACGTGGCGGCTCTGCGGCTGGTCACCAGTCTGGCGCTGGTGGAGCGGCAGGTCAAAAACGCCGTCATCGTCAGTGTGTTCATTGCGGTGGCGATCCTGCTGTTCACGGTCATGTCCGGACTGTACTTTGTGCGGGGCATCGTGGTGCCGCTGGGGCAGGTGGAGCGCACCGCCGCCGGCATCGCCCGGGGCGAGCTGGACGTGCGTCTGCCCCTGACCGGCGACCCCCACGACGAGGTGGACCGGCTGCGCGGCACTATCAACCAGATGGCTGAGGGTCTGGAAGAGACCGAGAAGATGAAGAACGAGTTCATCAGCTCGGTGTCTCACGAACTGCGCACCCCGCTTACCTCCATCCGGGGCTGGGTGGAGACCTTGATGACCTTGGACGACCCCACGGACGAGAACTACCGCAAGGGGCTGGAGATCATCAACAACGAGACCGGGCGGCTGAACAATATGGTGGAGGAACTGCTGGATTTCAGCCGCCTGCAGAACGGACGCATCCGCATGGAGTGCCGCCCGCTGGACTTGGTGGCAGAGCTGACCGATGCTGTGCTCTTCTGCGAGGCACGCATCCGGCAGGAGGGGCTGCTGCTCCACTACACCGAGCCGGAGGAGATGATCCCCGTCTATGCCGACCCGGACCGTCTGCGGCAGGTGTTCATCAATATTCTGGATAACGCCATCAAATACTCCGCCCCCGGCGGGCATATTACGGTCAAGCTGTGGGCAGGGGAGTACAAAGCCTTTGTGGAGATCATCGATCAGGGACGCGGCATTCCGCCGGAGGATCTGGAAAACGTAAAGACCAAGTTCTACAAGGGCAGCAACTCGGTGCGCGGCAGCGGCATCGGTCTGGCGCTGGTGGATTCCATCATGACCGCGCTGGACGGCACGCTGGATATCAAGAGCACCCTCGGGCGCGGCACCGTGGTCACGCTGGGTCTGCCGCTGTACCATAAGGCGTGAGCAGCGCCCAAAACACAGATTTTGTCACATTTGTGTGCTAGAATGAGCTTTGCGCGGGGATATGCCCCGGATAAAATACAAAAAAGACCGTCCTATGCCGCAAGCGGCAGGGACGGATATCGGGAGAAACCAATGAATCAACCTAAAAAGGAACGCTTTAAGACCAGCGTGGGCGGGCAGGCACTGATGGAGGGCATCATGATGCGCGGCCCCAAGCAGATGTGCTGCGCTGTGCGCAAGCCGGACGGCACCATTGAGACCAAGCTCGACCCTACCCCCACCCACGGGGTATGGACGAAGATCCCGCTGGTGCGCGGCGCCATTTCCATGATCGAGAGCATGATCGTGGGCTACCGCTACATGATGTACTCGGCACAGGTAAGCATGGGGGACGATTACGACCCCGCCGAGGAGGAAACCGCCTTTGAAAAATGGGTGGGGGAGCATCTGGGCGAGAAAGCCGAGAATGCACTGCTGACCGTGGCGGCGGTGCTGGGCGGTCTGCTGGCGATTTTGCTGTTCACCGTGCTGCCCACCTTCCTTGTGGGCGGGGTGAACCGTCTGCTGCCGCTGGGGCGCTGGGGCAAGGTGGTGCTGGAAGCCGTGCTGAAGGTGGCCATCTTCCTGACCTATATGGTGGGCATCTCTAAAATGAAGGAGATCCACCGGGTGTTTGAATACCACGGCGCAGAGCACAAGACCATTGCCTGCTACGAGGCGGGCGACCCGCTGACCGTGGAGAATGTGCGCAAGTATACCCGTTTCCATCCCCGCTGCGGCACCAGCTTCCTCATTCTGGTGGTCATCGTCAGCGTGTTTTTGTACAGCGTGCTGCCGTGGGGCAGCATCGGCCTGCGGGTGGTGTGCAAGCTGCTGCTGCTGCCGCTGGTCATGGGCATCAGCTACGAGCTGCTCAAGTGGTGCGGCCGGTCGGATAACATTGCTACCCGCATCATCCGTCAGCCGGGCATCTGGGTGCAGCATCTTACCGTCTTTGAGCCGGACGACAGCATGATCGAGGTAGCCATTGCCGCCATCACCCCCGTGCTGCCCGAAAACCCGGAGGAAGGCAAATGGTAAACGAAGCAATGCTCCCCCGCACAGCGGTGCGGGAGGTGGAACAGCGGCTGACCGCCGCAGGCTGCCCGGACGCGGATTTTGACGCGCGGGAGCTGTTCCGGCTGGCGACCGGGCGGGACGTGCGGCTTTCCGACCGTCCGCTGACCGCAGAGCAGGCGGCGGCGCTGGAAGTGCTCTGCACCCGCCGCGCCGCGCGGGAGCCGCTGCAATACCTCTGCGGCAGCTGGAGCTTTTTAGATTTTGAGTTGGCGGTAGGCCCCGGGGTGCTCTGTCCCCGGGCAGATACCGAGGTGGTGGCGCAGGCCGCCGCCGAGACCCTTGCGGGCATTGCAGCGCCCCGGGTGCTGGACCTCTGCGCCGGGACAGGCTGTCTGGGGTTGGGAGTCAAGCGCTTTTGTCCCGCCGCGCAGGTGACCTGCGTGGAAAAAAGCCCTGCGGCCTTTACCTATCTGGAAAAGAACGCCCGCTGCGCTCTGACCGGGCAGGGCAGACAGACCGAGAACGTGCTGGAACCTTCTGCGCTTGAACAGGCAGATGCCCCGGCCTTGGACTGGGGCCCGGCGCTGAACGTGCTGCGGGCAGGCAAAAAGCCCGTCTACGCGGTGCAGCCGGTGCAGGGCGACCTGTTCACCTACTGGGAAACGCTGCCGGAGGGGCAGCTGGAGCTCATCGTCTCGAACCCGCCCTACCTGACCGCCGCCGAGATGGAGCAGCTGCAGCCCGAGGTGGCGCAGGAGCCTGCTATGGCGCTGGAAGCCGGGGAGGACGGCCTTGTATTCTACCGGGCGCTGGCGCAGCACTACCAAAATGCGCTGTGCCCCGGCGGGGCGCTGGTGTTGGAGATCGGCTGGCAGCAGCGGGAAGCTGTAAGCGCCCTGCTGGCAGAGAACGGATGGGCAGATATCCGCTGCATACAGGACTTTGGCGGCAACGACCGCTGTGTGACTGCCCGCCGCCCAAAATAAATTGGAAAAAACAAACAACTTCTTGTTGTAATATTTTGATTTTGTGTTATACTAAGAAGGAAAGCGAAGGACAGCCCGCCCTCTGCGGGCCCAAAGGATAAAAGGAGCAGCAGGCTATGGCAAAAAATCAGAACAATAACGTTGCACCGGCTACCCAAAAGACCGAGCCGGAAGCCAAGAAGGATGCGCTGGCTACGGCGCTGGCGCAGATCGAAAAGCAGTTCGGCAAGGGTGCCGTCATGAAGCTGGGCGACAACGCCTCCATGCAGGTGGATGCCATTTCCACCGGCAGTCTGGGGCTGGATCTGGCGCTGGGCGTGGGCGGTGTGCCGCGCGGGCGCATCATCGAGGTGTACGGCCCGGAATCCAGCGGTAAGACCACGCTGGCACTGCACATCCTTGCCGAAGCCCAGAAGAAGGGCGGCGAGGTGGCCTTTATCGACGTTGAGCACGCACTGGACCCCACCTATGCCGAGGCGCTGGGTGTGGATATCAACAACCTGCTGGTCAGCCAGCCGGACACCGGCGAGCAGGCCATGGAGATCTGCGAAGCACTGGTACGCTCCGGTGCGATTGATGCCATCGTAGTGGACTCGGTAGCCGCCATGGTGCCCCGCGCCGAGATCGAGGGCGAGATGGGCGACAGCCATGTGGGCTTGCAGGCACGTCTGATGAGTCAGGCCATGCGCAAGCTGACCAGCGTCATCGGCAAGACCAACACGGTCTGCGTGTTCATCAACCAGCTGCGTGAGAAGGTGGGCGTCATGTACGGCAACCCGGAGGTGACCACCGGCGGCCGCGCCCTGAAATACTACGCCTCGGTGCGTATCGACATCCGCCGCGTGGAGGGTCTGAAGGACTCCTCCGGCCAGTTCATCGGCAACCACACCCGTGCCAAGATCGTCAAGAACAAGGTGGCTCCGCCGTTCCGTGAAGCCGAGTTCGACATCATGTTCGGTGAGGGCATCTCCAAAATGAGCGAGCTCATTGATGTGGGCGTCAAGCTGGGCATCGTGCAGAAGAGCGGCGCATGGTTCAACTACGGCGATATCCGTCTGGGTCAGGGCCGCGACAACGCCAAGCAGTTCCTGAAGGATAACCCCGAGATCGCCAATGACATCGAGGGGCAGATCCGCGCCAACGCCGATAAGCTGTACGCCACCCGCCGTCCGGCAGGCCGCGCCGCAGCCGCCGTAGCGGAGAAGCCTGCCGACCCTGCCGCCGCAAAGGAGCCGGTGGTCAAGGCACCCACCCGCAGCAGCGAGAGCGAGCTGGATATCATGGTGGAGGACTAAATGGCCTTCTACCGCCGCCGACCCCGCCCGGATGCGGAAAAGTGCGCCGACCCCACCAAGGCGCGGGCCAGTGCGCTGGAAACGCTGGCCGGGCAGGAGGTCTCTGCCAATATGCTGTATGAGCGGCTGTGCCGCCGCTATACCGAGCAGGCTGCTGCCGCCGCTGTGGCGGAGATGGTGCAGCTGGACTATGTGAACGATGCCCGCTACGCCGAAGCACGGGCGCACAGCCTGCTGGCTGCCCGCAAAAGCCGCCGCGCCGCCGCCCAGAGCCTGCGCCAGAAGGGGCTTGCCCCCGCCGAGGTGGCAGGTGCGCTGGAAGCGGTCTACGCCCCGGAGGACGGCGGCGACGACCCGGAGCTGGAAGCCGCCGCCGCGCTGGTGGACAGCCGCTACCGCAAAAAGCTTGCTATCGGCCGTCGCGACCTTGTGGTGGCGGCGCTGCAGCGCCGCGGCTTTGCCTACACCACTATTAAAGAAGCCATCCGCAGGGTGGAGGAGGGGGAATGACCCTCCCGTAAAATTTTAAAAGCATCCCTCAAAAGAGAAAGAGAGTATCATCCCTTATGAAAATTGCGTGTATTTCCCTTGGCTGTCCGAAAAATCAGGTGGATCTGGATGTGATGGTGCACATCCTGCTGTCTGCCGGGCACGAGACTGTGGCCGATCTGGCCGAAGCAGATGTCATTCTTGTGAACACCTGCGGCTTTATCGAGAGCGCCAAGACCGAAGCCATTGAAAACATTCTGGAAGCCTGCGCCTACAAGCAGCAGAACCCGAACCTGAAGGTCATCGTTACCGGCTGCCTTGCCGAGCGCTACCGAAGCCAGATCGAGGAAGAGATCCCGGAGGTGGACGCCGTTGTAGGCTGTGCTTCCAACAAGGCCATTGACACCATCGTGGAGCGGCTGTTCCACGGCGAGGATCATCTGGAAAGCTACGGTGCCAAAAAGGACTTCCCGCTGGGCGGCAAGCGCGTCATCGGCACGCCCGCCCACTATGCGTACTTAAAGATCGCCGAGGGCTGCAACAACCGCTGCCATTACTGCGCTATCCCGGGCATCCGCGGCCCGCTGCACAGCCGCGATATGGCCGACTGCGTAGCCGAAGCCCGCTGGCTGGCGGGTGAGGGCGTGAAGGAGCTTATTGTTGTGGCGCAGGATCCCACCGCCTACGGCGAGGACTGGGGCAAGCCCGGCAGCATCTGTGAGCTTCTGGACAAGCTGAACAAGGTGCCGGGGCTGGAATGGATCCGCATCATGTACGCCTACCCGGAGCGCATCACCGATGAATTTATTGCCGCCATGAAGCGCAACGAGAAGGTGGTGCCTTACCTCGACCTGCCCATCCAGCACTGCAACGATACCATCCTCAAGAACATGAACCGCCGCTCCAACCGCGCGGAGCTGCTGGAGGTCATCGGCAAGCTGCGCCGTGAGATCCCCGGCATCACCCTGCGCACCACCCTGATCGCGGGCTTCCCCGGCGAGACCGAGGAGCAGTTCGAGGATCTGTGCAACTTTGTCAAGGAGGTGCAGTTCGACCGTCTGGGCTGCTTTGCCTACTCCGCCGAGGAAAACACCGTGGCGGCACGGATGGACGGCCAGATCGAGCAGGAGGTCAAGGACAAGCGTGCTGAGCTGGTAATGCAGATCCAGACCGGCATCATGGCACAGAAGCAGGCCGAAAAGGTGGGCCAGACCGTGCACGTTCTGTGTGACGGCATCGACGAGGAAAACGGCCTGTACCTCTGCCGCACCACCGGCGATGCGCCGGAGGTGGACGGCTGCGTCTGCGTTTCCAGCGAGGAACCGCTGTACCCCGGCCAGTTCTATGATGTGCTGGTAGAGGACAGCGACCTTTACGATCTGTATGGTACGGTCGTAAAATAACGAATTGGAGGATAAAACCTATGAATCTGCCCAATAAGCTTACCCTGACCCGCATCATTCTGGTGCCGGTGTTCATGATCTTTGTGTCTCTGACTGGTCTGGACGGCATCGTGGACGGTACATTCAACGCCGCCTTCTACCTGCTGGCAGGCATCGTGTTTGCCGCTGCCAGCTTCACCGACTTTCTGGACGGCCATCTGGCACGCAAGTGGCACATGGTCACCGATTTCGGCAAGTTTGCCGACCCGCTGGCTGACAAGCTGCTGACCACCGTGGCCTTCATCTATATGTTGCGGGATGGTGTGTGCAGCCCCGTGGTGCTGTGCATCATTCTGGCACGTGAGTTTGCGGTGTCCGGTCTGCGCATGGTGGCCGCCGGTGCCAAGGACGGCAAGGTCATCGCCGCCAATATGTGGGGCAAGGTAAAGACCGTTTTGCAGATGCTGAGCATCATCTTCTACTTCTTCGGCACTGCCCTGAGCTACCGCGGCACGGTGGAAAGCGTTTCCATCGTGGTGGTGATCTCCATCGCCCTGTGCTGGCTGGTGGCTGCTGTGACCGCCATCTCCGGCATCAAGTACCTGTGGGATAACCGCAGCTTTATCAACACTGCAAAATAAAAATGTGGAAAACAAAGGCCGCTGCACCTCACCGTGCAGCGGCCTTTTGCTTGTGTGGGACGATTTTGAATGCCCTCCGCGTTGCTCTGGGCATATTCAGCGGAAGAATTATTTTAAATTTCGGGTTTCAGAAAAGTCTGCGGACTTTTCTGAAACCCATTTTCACGAAGGAAGTCGTGAAGGGGAACGGCAGATGCCGAGATACCCCTTCCGTCTTGCCGCTTCGCGTCAAGCCACCTTCCCCAAGGGGACGGCTGAACTCCCTCAGTCAAAACCTGACGGTTTTGCCAGCTCCCTCTGGGAGGGAGCCTTTGGCATGGCGGGAAAGTCTCCGGTTTTGCCAAGGGCCCCATCTCAGAGGGGGCTGTCGCCGTAGGCGACTGGGGGAGTTTTATCCCCCGCAGCGCCGCGCTTTCGCAGAAAGCGGCGCGGCAGCTGCCGTTTTCCTCCACGACCCCTCTCGTGAAAATGCAATGCCGGAGCGTCCGCAGACGCTCCGGCATTGCTCTATTAAAAATAATTTTTCCGCTGAACATGGCTAGAGCGTAGCGGAAGCCATTTAAAATCGTGTTTCGACGCACTGTCAGGAAAGCACCGCGCTTTCCTCCACCTTGTCCAGCACAGCCAGCTGCAAGGCGTTCAGCATACTGCGCTGTGCGCCATAGGTGTCGGCGTAGGAGCTGTTGACACTGTCGATCTGTTCCTGCGTGGGGGTGATATCCAGCTGTTCCGCAATGGCCTGAAAGACCAGATCCTGCTTGGCCAGATGCTCAAAATAGGCGTCAGAATCTGCAAGCATCGCGTTGGCATCGGCGTAGCCCTTGGCCTGTGCGTAGGCGTCCAGCTCCATGCCGTACTGGGTAGCAAGCTGAGAGTGGTAGTTCAGGAACATACGGATGTAGTAGCTGGTGATCTGGGTGGGGATCTCCTTGAAGGTGGCGTTATTGAGCAGATAGTCCATCACGGCGTTGTCCAGATTGTTGGCGTACAGGGCGCTGTCAAAGTACTGGCGCAGGGCGTCTGCGGTGTGCAGGTCGTCGCTGGCGGCAAAATTGGTCTCCACCCACTCATCGGTCAGGGTGGGCACAACGCTCTGGGTGATGGCGTTCAGTGTCACGCTGAACACGGCTTCCTTGCCGCTGAGGGTGATGGTGTTGCCCTCGGCGTCGGTGGAGTCGCCGTAGCCCTCCGGGAAGGTGACGGTCACATCAAAGGTGTCACCGATATTGTGGCCGATGATCTGATCCTCGAAGCCGTCAATGAAGGTGTGGCTGCCCAGCGTCAGGTCATAGCCGGTGGCAGTGCCGCCGGTAAAGGCTACGCCGTCCACCGCGCCGGAATAGTCGATGTTCACAGTGTCGCCGCTCTGGGCTGCCCGGCCGGTGATGTTCTGGGTGGTGGCGTACTGGTTCAGCAAGGTGTCGATCTGGGTCTGGATCTCGGTCTCGGTGGGCTCAATGTCTGCCTTAGAAAGCGGCAGCGCGGATACATCATCCGGCAAGGTCACATAGTCCAGTGCGCGGATGCCGGTCCAGTGGCCGTTATCGTCCAGTCCCTCGGAGTAATCGAAGCTGGAATAATCGAAATCCGACACCTTGCCGTAGACGGACACGCTTGCGCCGGATGCGGCAGAGGATGCCGTGGTGCTGCCCTGCTTTTTGAGCAGCATAAAGCAGGCCGCAGCTACGCACAGCACAGCAGCCACCGCGCACAGCACACACAACAGGATCTTGGTAATGCGTTTCAAAAGAGATACCTCCTAAAAATAGCAGACCGTTTTCACGGAGAATGCAAATATCATACCATCCTATTATAACGGAAAAATGCGAAAAAAAAAGATTTTTGCTAAAATTCCACAAATGCCGCCCGGCACAGGTATCACTTTTGCCCGCTTTTGGGCGGGAAATGCCGCAAAACCGGTGGAAATACCCGGGCGGTTCTGTTACAATAAAACTGTATGAGCCTTTCCCTGCGGGGGAAAGCCTTTTGCTGAAATTGGAGGATAAAACCATGGATTACAATAAAGCAGCTCTGGAAATGCACGAGTCCCACAAGGGAAAGGTGGGCATCGTGAGCAAGGTGGAGGTCGCCACCCGCGACGACCTGTCCACCGCCTACACCCCCGGTGTGGCCGAGCCCTGCCGCAAGATCAAGGAAAACCCCGACGATGTGTATAAGTACACCTTCAAGGGCAACATGGTGGCCGTTGTCTCCAACGGTACTGCCGTGCTGGGTCTGGGCGATATCGGCCCGGAAGCCGGTCTGCCGGTCATGGAGGGCAAGGCTGTGCTGTTCAAGGAGTTCGGCGGCGTGGACGCCTTCCCCATCTGCATCGACGCCCACGACGCTGCCAGCGTCATTGCTGCCTGCAAGGCCATCGCGCCCACCTTTGGCGGCATCAATCTGGAGGATATCAAGAGCCCGGAGTGCTTCGAGATCGAGGAGACCCTGGAGCGGGAGCTGGACATCCCCGTGTTCCACGACGACCAGCACGGCACGGCTATCGTGGTCACCGCTGCTCTCATCAACGCCCTGCGGGTGGTGAATAAGAAGATGGAGGACGTGCACATCGTCCTGAACGGCCCCGGCGCAGCCGGTACCGCCATCATCAAGATGCTCATGACCGCCGGTGCCAAGGACATCGTGGCGGTAGATCAGTTCGGCACCCTGTACAAGGGCTGCAACAGCGCCGAAGCACACAAGAACTGGCTGGGCGAGGTGACCAACCCCCGCCAGATCAAGGGCGGTCTGAAGGAAGCGCTGGAGGGTGCAGACGTGTTCATCGGCGTGTCCCGCCCCGGCATCCTGACCACCGAGCTGTGCAAGACCATGAACAAGGACGCCATCGTCTTTGCCATGGCAAACCCCACCCCGGAGATCATGCCGGATGAAGCCAAGGCGGGCGGCGTGCGGGTGATGGCTACCGGCCGCAGCGACTTCCCCAATCAGGTCAACAACGTGCTGTGCTTCCCCGGCCTGTTCAAGGGCGCGCTCAGCGTCCGCGCCCGGGATATCAACAATGAGATGAAGCTGGCCGCTGCCTACGCCATTGCAGACCTCATCACCGATGCCGACCGCAGCGAGGAGAACATCATCCCCGGCGCGTTCGACCCCCGCGTGGCCGAAGCTGTGGCAAATGCCGTGGCAAAAGCTGCCCGCGAGACCGGCGTGGCACGGCTGTAAGCGGAGGACACAGGCATGAGAACGATCTCCGCACAGAGCATTACGGATACGGTGGCGCAGCTCTGCATCAAGGCCAACACCCAGCTGCCGCAGGACGTGCAGGCCGCGCTGGAAAAAGCCCGGGAGGAAGAGCCGTGGCCGCTGGCAAAGAACACATTAGACCTGCTGTGGTCGAACCTTAGCGCCGCAAAGGAAAAAGACCTGCCCATCTGTCAGGACACCGGCATGGCCTGCGTGTTCGTGGAGCTGGGCACCGATGTGCACATTGACGGCAGCTTTGAAGCCGCCATCCACGAGGGCGTGCGCCGGGGCTATACGGACGGCTACCTGCGCAAGAGCATCGTGGCCGACCCACTGCGCCGGGGCAACACCGGCGACAACACCCCGGCGGCCATCACGGTGCATCTGGTGGACGGCGAGGGCTGCCGCATCACGGTAGCACCCAAGGGCTTTGGCAGCGAGAACATGAGCCGCATCCAGATGCTCAAGCCCGCCGACGGCGTGGAGGGCTTTAAAAGGTTCGTGGTGGATACTGTAAAGCAGGCCGGCTCCAACCCCTGCCCGCCCATCGTGCTGGGCATCGGCGTGGGCGGCAGCTTTGACAAGGTGGCGTATCTTGCCAAAAAGGCGCTGCTGCGCCCGCTGGACATCCCCAACCCCGACCCCTACTACGCCCAGCTGGAGCAGGAGCTGCTTACCGCCATCAATGCACTGGGCATCGGCCCGCAGGGCTTTGGCGGCAAGACCACCTGCCTTGGCCTTGCCATTGAGCAGATGCCCACCCATGTGGCGGGGCTGCCAGTGGCTGTGAACGTTTCCTGTCATGTGACCCGCCGCGCCAGCGCGGAGCTGTAAGAGACTCCGCCCTCTCAGGCCGCTTCGCGTCCAGCTCTCCCAAAGGGAGAGCCCTTGGCAAAGAGGTAAAGTTTGTGTGGACTGCCAAGGCCTCCCACTTTGGGGGAGGTGGCATCGCGTGAGCGATGACGGAGAGGGCGAGGATGCCAAAGGAGTATTGCTGTGGAATATAAAATTACCACCCCCTGCACCGCGCAGGATCTGGCCCCGCTGAAAGCGGGGGATACCGTGCTGCTTTCCGGTGTGGTGTACACCGCCCGGGATCAGGCACACAAGCGGATGATGGAAGCGCTGGACAAGGGCGAGACCCTGCCCTTTGCGCTGGAAGGCAGCGCTATCTATTATGTAGGCCCCACCCCGGAGCGCCCGGGCGAGGTCATCGGCTCGGCAGGGCCTACCACCAGCGGACGCATGGATGCCATGAGCCCCCGGCTGCTGGACCTTGGCAACAAGATCATGATCGGCAAGGGCAAGCGGGACGCCGCCGTCAAAGACGCTGTGGTGCGCAACGGTGCGGTGTATCTGGCTGCGCTGGGCGGTGCCGGTGCGCTGATGGCAAAAAGCGTGCAGACGCTGGAAGTGATCGCATGGCCGGACTTGGGCTGTGAAGCGGTGCGCCGCCTGACTGTGCAGGATATGCCTCTGACCGTTGTGCTGGACGCCCATGGCGGCGATCTGTACGAGGAAGGCCCAGCCGCCTATCTGGCTGCGCGGTAAATTGCACCCTTTGCACAAAACAGGAGCGGTGCAAAACCGACAAAACAGCAGTTCTGTGCAGAGAAATATGGTTAGTTTAACCAAACTTGCTGCGAATTGCTTGCATCAACCGCAAAAATGTGATATCCTTTAACATACGACAGAGGGTACACATACCCTGTCGGAAAAATCCCCCAGAGGGAATAAGGCAGGAGGCCGGACAAACCATGCAGATCCACCAGTCCGCGGAAGATTATCTTGAAACGATCCTGATGCTGAGCCAGCGTATGGGCAAAGTGCGCTCCATTGACGTTGTCAATGAGCTGGGCTTTACCAAAGCCAGCGTGAGCATCGCCATGAAAAAGCTGCGGGAGAACGGCTATATCGCGGTGGACGGCGAAGGCAACCTGACCCTGCTGGAGCCCGGGCTGGAGATCGCTCAGCGCATTTACAGCCGCCACCAGCTGCTGACCCACTTCTTTGTGCAGCTGGGCGTGGACGAGCAGACCGCCGCCGAGGACGCCTGCAAGGCAGAGCATATCCTCAGCGAGCAGACGCTGGAAAAGATCCGCGAAAGCGCCCTGCGCAACGACGCCACCCATCCGCAGGCAAAGTGATTTGAGTTCAAAAGATACCGGAACGCCGAAAGACGTTCCGGTGTCTTTTTTTGTACGAATTTTTCGGTTTGTGTTGCATATTTGTTATGGATTTGGTACAATGGGTTTGTGCGAAAAAGGAACGTTGGAAGAGCGGAAAAGGGTCGGACGGCGCAAAGCCGCCCTAGGGTAAAGGAGAGCGTTGCGGCATGGATGCGATTGCGCATACTCAGGTCAGTGGGCTCTGTCTGGTCACACTGGTGGTTTTGCTGCGGGCGCAGCAGAAAATGCGGGATAAAAGTCTGCCCGGGCGGCAGTTTACGGCGCTGCTGTGGTTTGCCGGGGCGCTGACGATCATAGATTATGGCAGTGCGCTGGCGCAGCTGGGCGCGTGGGAGGAGCTGGGCATTCCCTTGACCTACCGGCTGAACGCCGGGGGCAGCATTTTGTTTTATCTGCTGGCGGCGTGCTGCTGCTTGCTGGTGTTTTTGTATGTGGAGGCAGAGCTGGGGCGTACATGGATGGAGGACGGCCGCAGGCTGGCACTCAGCGCCGCACCGGTGACACTGCTTTTGCTGGTGCTGCTGACGGCGCGGGACGAAAACGGCTTCTACTATCTGGACGCAGAGGGGCTGCGGGGCAGCACCCTGTTCTGGGGGGCGAAGCTGGTGGGGCTTGCCTATCTGGCAGCAGCCTTTCTCCGTTGCAGCTGGACGCTGAGCCACTGGAAGCAGGAAACACCCAAAGAAGAACTGAAAACCCTGCTGCTGCTCGCGCTTGCACCGGCGGCAGGCTTTCTGCTGCAGGACTGGCTGCCCGGGCGCGGGCTGCTGTGCTGCGGCATTACGCTGGGGCTGGTGTGCGTGTATGTGCTGGTATTGCAGACCAAGTTCACGGTGGACACCCTGACCGGCGTCAGCAACCGCATCGTGGCGCTGCGCTATCTGGAAAGCGAGCTGCCCTATTACCGCCGCCACCCCAACCGCTCGCTGCACTTCCTCATGATGGACATGGATCATTTCAAGCACATCAACGACCAATACGGCCACTTGGAGGGCGATGCCGCACTGGTGCTGCTGGCGGGCATTTTGAAAAAGGTGTGCGCCAACTATAACGGCGTGCTGGCGCGCTACGGCGGCGATGAATTCTGCATCGCCTGCGGCTGCAACAGCGTGGAGGTGCGCACCCTGATCGCTTCCATCCAGCGGGAGCTGGATGCCGCCAACGCCGCCTCCGGCAAGCCCTACCAGATCGAGATCAGCATCGGCTGCGCCCGCCTTGAGCCGGACATTGCCACCGTGCACGACCTGATCGATAAAGCCGATCAGGAAATGTACCACCTCAAGACCCGCAAGCGCGGCACAGCCCCCGCAGAAAAACAGGGCTGAACAGTTGTGAACTTACTATAGCACGATAAATGCCGTTTGCCTTTACGGCCTTTCCCGTGAAAAATGCAATACCGGAGCGTCCGCAGACGCTCCGGTATTGCTCTATATAAAAATAATTCTTCCGCTGAAGATGGCCAAAGCAAAGCGGAGGCCATTCAAAATCGTCTCGTCCCGCGCTTTCTAAACGTTTTTTACCCTTCTGCCCTTGCATCCCGGGGTGGAACGCGGTATTCTTGTAGAATAGACCGGAACCGCGACAGCACAGGGGAGGGAGACCACATGGACGCACAGGAGATCCGCGCATTGCTGGGCAAAAGCATCTTTGAGCGGGCACAGAAGTACCGCAAGCGCATCCTGCAAAGCAGCTGCACCACCAACGAGGACGGGGTGCGGCACCTGACAGCGCTGGTGCAGGGCAGCGGGCCGGACTGCTATTATACGCAGGTCTGGCTGCGGGAAAACGGCAGCTTTGTCAGCGCCTCCTGCGACTGCCCCTATAACCAGAACGGCGACGGCACCTACTGTAAGCATATTGGCGCGCTACTGCTGCAGGACGCGGAAAAGAACCCGCCTGCCCCGGCAAAAAAGCCGGAGAGCATTCCCGGGGTGCAGCGGGGCGTGGCAGGCTTGAGCACCGAACCCCGCAAGGACAGCTACAGCGCCGGGCTGGATATGCTGTTCGGCCGCAAGTGGCGGGGTGAGGAGCCGGAGACCGACTATGAAGCCCAGCTTCTGCTGAAACGCTACCAGCGGGAGGATGCGCAGCAGCAGCCCCCGCCCGCTGCCCAGCGCACCGGCTTTGCCCTGCTGGAGCCGGAGCTTACGCCGCACAATGGCCGTATCTGGCTGCGGCTGCGGGTCTCGGACGGCATCGGCGGGCGGCAGTATCTGGTAAAAAGCATCCCGCAGTTTCTGGATGCGGTCGAGCAGGGCGAAAGCGTCAGCTACGGCAAGTCGCTGGCGTTTGTGCACCGGTGGGACGCCTTTGCCCCGGATGCGCAGCAATTGCTGCGGCTGCTGCGCCGTCAGGTGAGCGCCCGGCAGGCGTTTGAAGCCGAGGGTACGGTGCGCTCCGGCTGGGAGAAAGGCCCGGCGGGCGGTCTGCCGCTGACCGGCGAGGGCTTAGATGCCCTTGTGGAGCTTTACGCCGCCGAGGGCGTTGTGGGCGGCTATACCCTTAAAGAGGGTCTGCCGGTCATCAGCCTGAAGGTGGAGCGCCGCAAGGGCGGCGTGCAGCTGAGCTGTACCCCGGCGCTCAGCGGGGTGCAGGGGCTGGACTATGCTTATCTGCTGGGCGAAACCACCCTCTGGCGGATGCAGCGGGAGGAGTGCCGCCGGGTGCTGCCGGTGCTGGATACCTTTGGCGGGCGCAGTTTGTTCTTTACCAGCACGGATGCCGCCGCCTTTTGCAGCTATGTGCTGCCGGAGCTGGGCAACCGGGTCAACATCGTGGACCCCGACCGGCTGCTGCTGAACCAGATCCCGCTGGAACCGGTGGTGCAGTTCTATCTGGACGCCGACCGGGGGCTTACCGTCACGGCGTACCCGGTCTTTCTGTACGGCGAGGACAGGGTAGCCCCCGGCGAGCCGGTGCCGCCGGATCTTTTGCGGGATGCCCGCACCGAGAACCGGGCAAAGCGGCTGCTGGAAACCTATCTGGAACCCGAGAGCGGCAAGCCCGGGCATTACAGCATTTCCGGGGAGGAAGCGCTTTTCCAGCTGCTGGAAGAGGGCATTCCCGCCCTGCTGGCCATGGGCGAGGTGTACCAGACCGATGCCTTCCGCAACCTACAAGCCGCCCCGCCTAAGATCTCGGTAGGGGTATCGGTGCATGGCAGTGTGCTGGATTTGGAGGTGGACACCGGCGCCTTCCCGGTGGAGGAGCTGCGGGAGCTTTTGCAGTCCCTGCACCAGAAAAAGCGCTACCACCGCCTGCGGGACGGCAGTCTGCTGCGGCTGGACGACAGTCTGGAAGGGCTGGACGAGCTGAACGACACACTGGAGCTTTCCGGCGCAAAGCTGAAGGACGGCCACGCCGCTCTGCCGCTCTACCGCGCGCCCACGCTGGACTGGGCGCTTTCGGGGCAGAACGGCCTGCGGTTCGACCGGGACGACGCTTTCCGGCGCATCAGCCGCAGCTTCCACGCCGTGCGGGACAGCGAGTATACCCCGCCGCTCTCCCTGCAAAAGACCCTGCGCAAATACCAGCGGGACGGCTACCGCTGGCTGCGCACACTGGACGGCTACGGTATGGGCGGCATTCTGGCCGATGATATGGGTCTGGGCAAGACCGTGCAGGTGCTCAGCTACCTGCTGGCGATGAAGGAGGGCGGGCAGCAGCTGCCCAGCCTTATCGTCTGCCCGGCATCGCTGGTGCTGAACTGGCAGGAGGAATGCCAGAAGTTCACCCCGCAGCTGCAAAGCGTTGCCATGGATGGCGATGCCGCCCATCGCGCCGCGCTGGTCGATGGGTGGGCGCAGGCGGACATCGTCATTACCAGCTACGACCTGCTGCGCCGGGACGAAAAACTGTATGCCGGGCAAAACTTTTACGCCTGCATTCTGGACGAAGCGCAGGCCATCAAGAACCACACCACCCAGAAATACAAGGCGGTGTGCCGGGTGAACAGCCGGGTGCGCTTTGCGCTGACCGGCACCCCGGTGGAGAACCGCTTGGGCGAGCTGTGGAGCATCTTCTCCTTTTTGATGCCCGGGTATCTGCCCCCTTACAAGACCTTCTGTGCCCGGTTTGAAAAGCCCATCGTGCAGGACGAAGATGCCAACGCCGTGCGGCGGCTGAACCAGTTCACCGGCCCCTTCATCCTGCGGCGCATGAAGTCCGAGGTATTGCGGGAACTGCCGCCCAAAACCGAGAATGTGCGCCGCGTTGAGCTGGAAACCGAGCAGCGCAAGCTGTATCTGGCGGCGGTGGTGGATGCCCGGGAAAAGCTGCGGGCGGCAAAGCCGGAGGACAAGATGACCGTGTTTGCCGTGCTGATGCGGCTGCGGGAGATCTGCTGCGACCCGCGCCTTGTGGCAGACAACTGGACGGGCAGCAGCGCCAAGCTGGACGCCTGTCTGGAACTTGTCACCGAGGCAGTGGCAGGCGGGCACCGCATTCTGCTGTTCAGCCAGTTCACCTCCATGCTGGAGCTGCTGGCAAAACGGCTGGACGAAGCCGGGGTAAGCCACTTTACCCTGCAGGGCTCTACCCCGAAGCCGGTGCGTGCCGAGCAGGTGCGCCGGTTCAATCAGGGCGAGGCGGACGTCTTTCTCATCTCGCTGCGGGCGGGCGGCACGGGTCTGAACCTGACCGCCGCCGATATCGTCATCCACTACGACCCGTGGTGGAACCTTGCCGCGCAGAATCAGGCTACCGACCGCGCCTACCGCATCGGCCAGCGCAACCCGGTACAGGTGTACCGGCTGATCGCGCAGGACACCATTGAGGAAAAGATCGTGGAGCTGCAACAGGCCAAGCAGTCGCTGGCCGACACCGTTACCGGTGGGGCAGACGGCGCGATTTTGTCCATGAACCCCGAACAGCTGCTGCAGCTGCTGGGAGAAGAAGCATAAAGGAGTGCATCCATCATGAAGGTTTGGGATCTGCATTGCGATACCCTGTACGAACTGCGCCGCGCCGAAAAGGCGGGCGCACCCAAAAGCTTTTTGCACAACGATCTGCATATCGACCTTGAAAAATTGCAGCAGGGAGATTATCTGCTGCAATGCTTTGCGGCCTATGTGGATCTGGCCGACCCCGCTCCCGGGGCTGACCCGCTGGTAAGCGTGCTGGAAGAGATCGACATCTTCAAGCGGCTCATGGCGGCTTACCCGGAAAAGATCGCCCCGGTGTACACCGCCGCCGACCTTGAGCGCAACCGCGCCGAGGGCAAGTTCAGCGCCATGCTGACGGTGGAAGAGGGCGGCTGCTGTAAGGGCAGTCTGGGCGTGCTGCGGCGGCTGCAGGAACTGGGCGTGCGCATGATGACCCTGACATGGAACTATCCCAACGAGCTGGCAGCCCCCAACGCAAACCCCGGCGGGCCGCTGGTGGCCAACACCGAGACCGGCCTGACCGAGCGGGGCTTTGCCTTTTTGGAGGAGATGGAAAGGCTGCACATCACCGCAGACGTGAGCCACCTTTCCGATAAGGGCTTCTGGGACATCGCAAACCACAGCACCCGCCCCTTTGCGGCAAGCCACTCCAACTGCCGTGCGCTGTCGCCCCACAACCGCAACCTGACCGACGAGATGATCCGTGCACTGGCAGAAAAGGGCGGCATTGCGGGGCTGAATTACTGCGCTTCCTTTGTGGACGCAGACTCGGCACACCCCAAGCTCTGTCGCAGCACGGTGGAGCGGCTGGCAAAGCACGCGGCACACTTCAAGCAGGTGGGCGGCATTGAGGTCATCAGCCTTGGCAGCGACTTTGACGGCATCGGCGGCCAGCACGAGCTGGAAACGGCAGCAGATATGCCGCTGCTGGCCGAGGCACTGCGCCGCGAGGGCTTTACCGAGGACGAGGTGGAGGCCATCTACTGGCGCAACGCCTGCCGCTTCTTTAAAAACAATCTGTAATAAAACGTCTTAAAATTGCAAAATGTGCCCGGGATACCCCTGCGCTGCGCGGGTATCCCGGGCTGTGTATTGCCCTGCGAGGGGAGGTTTTATATGGTCTAAGGCGCGCGTCTCCTGAAAAAGAACAAACGACTTGGAAAGATAAGAGGAATTATAACAATGGGTATCACGATTTCGCCGTGGATGATGGCGTTTCTCATGCTGATGACCGGCTTTGCAGGCTTTGTGGATTCGGCAGCCGGCGGCGGTGGGCTGATCAGCCTGCCTGCCTATCTGTTTGCCGGGCTGCCGCCCCACTACACCTATGCCACCAACAAGTTCAGCGCCGCCTGCGGCACCACCTTTGCCACGGCAAACTTTTTCAAAAGCGGTGCCATAAACGTGAAGGTGGGCGTTCTTGCAGCCATCGGCAGCTTTGCGGGCAGTGCGCTGGGCGCGCACATCGTGCTGCTGCTCAGTGACGAGATGCTGCGCACCATGATGTTCATCATCCTGCCGGTGGCGGCGGTCATCATCCTGTGGCAGCGCAACCTGCCGGACGAGAACCGGGATGACGGCACGCTGGATCTGAAAAAGATCTTACTGGCGCTGGCCATCGGTTTGGGCATCGGCCTGTACGATGGCGTTATGGGCCCGGGCACCGGCACCTTTGCCATCATTGCCTTTACCACCCTGATGGGCTTTGATCTGCGCACCGCCAACGGTAACGGCAAGGTGCTCAATCTGGCCAGCAACTACGCCAGTCTGTTTACCTACCTGATGAACGGTCTGGTGGTGTTCCACATCGGCATCCCCTGCGCCATCAGCAACATTCTGGGCAACCTGCTTGGCTCCCATTTTGCCCTGAAAAAGGGTGCCCGCTTCATCCGCCCCATGATGCTGGTGGTGCTGGTGCTGCTGCTGGGCAAGCTCATCTCGGACGCGGTGCTGTAAGGGCAGGGCGGGACGATTCAGAATGCGCTCCGCGTTCGCTTTGCGCATCAGTAGCGGAAAGAATATTTTTATTTGTAGTTCCGAAACGCCTGCGGGCGTTTCGGAACTACTTTTTCACAGAGAGGGGTCGTAGAGAAAAGCGGCAGTTGCAGCGCCGCTTTCTGCGAAAGCGCGGTGCTGCGGGAAGCAACCTCGCCCTCTCCGTCTGCTCACTACGTTCGCATCCACCTCTCCCAAAGGGAGAGGCTCTGGCGAAACCGCAAGCCTTGCGGTTCGACTGGAAACTTTGCCGCTATGCCAAGGGCTCTCCCTTTGAGGAAAGACTTCCCCCGCGCCGGGGGAAGATGTCGCGTAGCGACAAAAGGGGGAATCTGGCGCGTTAGCGCCTGAGAGGGCGAGGGTGTTGCCAACAAGGGTGCACATCCCAAAACAGCGCTATTACTTCCCATTCCCCCACAAAAAACAAGTCGGGCAGCCCGCGGGCTGTCCGACTTGTTTTAGCTTTCAATAGGTTTTATTCCAGCACCAGTTCTTTATCAAAGAATGCAATGCCGAAGGCGCCGGGGCCGGTGTGGGTGCCGATGACGCAGCCGATCTGGCGCACCAGCGGTGCGTCCAGATGCAGGTTGTCCTGCAGGTAGGTCAGCAGCGGCTGCAGCTCCCGGTGGTTGACGGTGTAGCCCAGCAGCGGGGTGTAGCCCGGGTGGATGCCGCCCATCTCGTCGATCTTCTTGAACAGCGCCACATACACGCCGGGCAGACCGCGTGCCTTACCGGCCAGCGCCACCTTGCCCTCTATGACGGCGAGGATGGGCTTGATGCCCAGCATACCGCCCGCCACAGCGGCGGCGGCGGACAGTCTGCCGCCCTTGCGCAGGTACTTCAGATCGTCCACGGCAGCTACCAGATGCAGGTGCTGCTTAGCCTTTTCCAGATCGGCGGCGATCTGGTGGATCGTCTTGCCGGCGTCCCGCAGCTGCACAGCCAGCCGCACCAGCAAAGACTGCCCCAGACAGACGTTCTCGGTGTTCACGAACACCACATTGTCCACGTTGGCAAGGTCGGCAGCAAGTCTTGCGCACTGACCGGTGCCGGACAGCGCATCGGACAAAAAGATGCCCAGCACCTCGTCCCCGGCGGCAGCAGCGTCCAGATACAGCTGCTCGAACTGCTCCGGGCTGGGCTGGCTGGTAGTGGGCAGCTTGCGGCAGGCTGCCAGATGGGCATAGTATTCGCTGGGGGTCATGTCGATGCCGTCCCGCAGGACGGTGCCGTCCTCCAGCGTCACGTTCAGGGGGATCACGGTCACGCCCAGCTGCTGCGCCTCGGCGGGCAGGATGTCGCACGCGGAATCGGTGAGGATACGGATCATAATAATACCTCCGGTCTACCGGTAAATTACAGTATACGCAACGTTTTCATCAAAAAGGTTGGAAATTATTATACCACCATTTAGGGCGATATGTCAATAATTTGCATAAATTTGCCACGACAGAACGCCGAAACCTTGCACACCCGGCGGCAGATATGGTACTATAACCGGGAACGAATCATAGCAGGAGGAGACCGACCATGCACAAGCTGAACCCCCGCACCGCCGCACTGCTTTCGGCCTTTGGCTGGGCGGTGGGGTATCTGCTGGCAGGCAAGGCGCTGGCGGTGCTGCTGCCCGTGCCGCCCGGCGGCGCGGCACGGTTTTTCCGGGTCTGCCTGCTGGCTCCGCTGGCAGAGGAAGGGGTGTTCCGGGGCGCGGTGCAGCGCCGGGCGCAGCCGCTGGGCAGGGAACAGGCCATTCTTTTGCAGGCGGTGCTGTTCGCCCTGCAGCACGGCAGCGCCGCCGCCATGGCCTACGCGCTGGTGTGCGGGCTGGGGCTGGGGTGGCTTGCCGACCGCACCGGGCATCTCTGGCCGGGAATGCTGCTGCACAGCGCAAACAACCTGCTGGTGCTGGCGATGGGATGAGAGGATGGGATACATGACCGATTTTGAACTGATGGGTCTTGCGCTGGAAGAAGCCGCCAAAGCCGCTGCCTTGGGCGAGGTGCCGGTGGGCGCGGTGGTGGCGCGGCACGGCGAGGTGGTAGCTATGGCGCACAACACCCGGGAGACCGAGAAAAACGCTTTGCACCACGCGGAACTGCTGGCCATTGATGCCGCCTGCAAGGCACTGGGCGGCTGGCGGCTGTGGGAGTGTGAGCTGTTCGTTACCTTAGAGCCCTGCCCCATGTGCGCGGGCGGCATCATCAACAGCCGTCTGCGCCGGGTGGTGTACGGCGCCGCCGACACCAAGGCTGGGTGCTGCGGCTCGGTGACCGACCTGTTCGCGCTGCCCTTCAACCACCACCCGGTGGTGGAAAAGGGGCTGCGGGAGGCCGAAGCGCAGCAGCTTTTGCAGGCGTTTTTTGTTTCCCTGCGGGAAAAGCGGGCGGGCAGACCCCGCTGGAAGCCCCCGGTGCCCGAAAACAGGGGAAAATAAGGAAAAATAGTGGGAACTGCGTAAAAAATTGCGGTTCCCACTTTCTTTTTGGGCTGGATTGTGGTATATTATTCAATGGAATCTTGTCGAAACCCATCATAAGCACAGGCAGGCACGCCAAAGCACCGGACCTTTGCCGGACATACGAACGGAACGCTGCACTGTCTGGGGATGGGCACAGGGTTTTTCCGGCTGGGCGCACTTACGCCGAGCCGAGAATACCGAACAGGAGGGATACACTCTTGTACGAGGACGAGTTTGAACTGACCTTTCAGGTGCCGGAGGAAGAGAGCGCACCGGAGCCCCTTGCCGCACCGGCTGCAAAGCCGGCTGCGCCGGTGGAGCCGGTGGTGGACGAGCCCACCCGCATCATGACGCTGGAAAAAACGGCAGCGCCTGTGGTGGACGAACCTACCCGGGTGATCACGCTGGAAAAACCCGCAGAGCCACAGCCGCCTGCGCCGCCGCAGCCCGAAGAGCCTGCGCCGCAGCCCGTAAAAGAACGGCCTGCCCCTGCCGCGCCCGCTGCGGCGCGCCGGGTGCTGATCTCCGGCGGTGACCGGGGCATCGGCGCTGCCGCTGCCCGCGCCTTTGCGGCAGCAGGGTATCAGGTGGCGGTGCTCTACCACCAGAATGCCGCTGCTGCCGCTGCGCTGGAACAGCAGCTGCCCGGGTGCATCGCCATCCAGTGCGATGTAGCCAGCCGCGCCAGCTGTGAGCTGGCGTTCCATGCAGTGGAGCAGGCCATGGGCAGGGTGGATGTACTGGTGTGCAACGCCGGCATCGCGCAGCAGAAGCTGTTTACCGACATCACCCCGGCAGAGTGGCAGCGGATGCTGGACGTGAACCTGAGCGGTGCGTTCCATCTGTGCCAGCTGGCACTGCCCGGCATGATCCGCCGCAAGCAGGGCCGCATTCTGACCGTGAGCAGTATGTGGGGCCAGACCGGCGGCAGCTGCGAGGTGCACTATTCTGCCGCGAAAGCCGGGCTCATCGGCCTGACCAAGGCACTGGCCAAGGAAGAAGGCCCCAGCGGCATCACGGTGAACTGCGTAGCGCCGGGGGTCATCGAGACCGATATGATGGCGGCTTTTACCGCCGAGGACAAGGCGGCGCTGGCCGAGGAGACCCCTGTGGGGCGGCTGGGCACCCCGGAAGAAGTTGCAAAGCTGCTGGTCTTTCTGGCCAGCGAGGATGCCGGATACATCACCGGACAGGTGTTCGGGGTGAACGGCGGTCTTGTGATCTGATGCACAGGGCAATATTACACAATTTTCCCCGGAGCGGGAAGGAGAGAAAAAATGGGCATGACTTTGAAGGAACTGTTGACTAAGGGCGAGGGCACTCTCTCTGCACAGGAGGCCAAGGCGCTGGCGGCACAATGCCGCATGGATGTAGACACCCTCTACACCCTGCTGGAAGAGCGCGGCATCAAGATCCTGGAGGAAGAGAACGAGCCGAGTCTGGACGTGGACAGCATCATTGCTGAGGTGGAGAACGCCGAGAACAACAACGATGACATGGGCCTTGCCGATGAAAACGAAGAGGATGCCGAGGAGAACCCGGCAGACCTGAAGGCTGCCATGGACGAGCTGCTGGATGACCCGGTGAAGAACTACCTCAAGCAGATCGGTCAGATCCCGCTGCTGAGCGCCGAGCAGGAGGTGGAACTGAGCCGCCGCATCCATGCCGGTGCCGAGGCTGCGCACATTCTGCAGGCAGACCGCCAGAAGTACGACGCACCGGAGTACATCAAGAAGAACAGCGCCCGCTTCTCCTTTGAAGAGGACGAGAACAGCCGCAGCTACAACGAGGATCTGGACGAGGACAGCGAAAAGTCCGCCGAGGATGCTGAGGAAAAGGCAGACGAGGAAAAGGCCATGGAAGCCGTGGAGAACGGCCCTCTGAGCGAGGAGCGCCGTCAGGAGCTGCTCAAGACCCGCCGTGACGGCCTGAACGCCCGCCGCAGCCTGAGCGAAGCAAACCTGCGTCTGGTGGTGTCCATCGCCAAGAAGCACGTCGGTCATAATCTTGCCTTCCTTGATCTCATTCAGGAGGGCAACATCGGCCTGATCAAGGCTGCGGAAAAGTTCGACTGCGACCGCGGCTTCCGCTTCTCCACCTATGCTACATGGTGGATCCGTCAGGCCATCACCCGCGCCATTGCGGATCAGGCCCGTACCATCCGCATTCCGGTGCACATGGTGGAGACCATCAACCGGATGCGTCAGGCCACCAACCAGCTGGTGTACCAGAACGGTCACGAACCCACCCCGGAAGAGCTGGCAAAGGCCATGGACATGAGCGTGGAGCGCGTGCGCGAGATCCAGCGCATGGCACAGGAGCCCGCCAGCTTGGAAAGCCCCGTGGGTGAGGAAGAGGATTCCTCTCTGGGCGATTTCGTTGCTGACGAAAACGCCGAAGCACCCGGCAAGGCAGCCGACCGCGCCATGGTGGCACAGCAGATCAATCTGGCGCTCAAGAGCCTGACCCCCCGCGAGGAAAAGGTCATCCGTCTGCGCTTTGGTCTGGACGACGGCCGTCCCCGCACGCTGGAAGAGGTCGGCCGCGACTTCGGCGTCACCCGCGAGCGTGTGCGCCAGATCGAGGCCAAGGCCATCCGCAAGCTGCACAGCCGCAAGTGCCTGACCCTGCTCAACGGCCTGATCGAGTGATCGCCCGCCGGGCAGGCAGAACGATTTGAAATGCGCGCCGCATTTGCTTTGCGCATCATTCAAGGAAATTTTATTTTTGATTTGGGGTTCAGGAAAGTCTGCGGACTTTCCTGAACCCTTTTTTCACAGGAGGGGTCATGGCGGGAAATGTCGTTTATCTCTGCGGCCTTTTCCGTGAAAATGCGTTTGGAGCGGCCCGCAGAACTTGTCGGGGCAAAGCCCCTCCATCTGCTAACGCAGACCGCTCTGCCGCTTAAAAGCCCCACTGGGGCTTTCATTGCTACGCTGCGCTCCGCAAACGCGGTCGCTCCAAACGCGAAATATAAAGAATTGTTCCGCTATTTATGCGCAGAGCGAAGCGGAGCGCATTTTAAATGTCTTTCGGCAGAGTGTTCAACGGCGGGGCGGCGGTGTTGTACGGAATATCCAAAAATTGCGCGGATGCTTGTATTTTGCTTGCGGAGCGTGTACAATAAGCACAGAATATGTTTGCGCAGAGCAGGAGAGCGACAGACAGAGCAGATGGCTTTGTTTGGTGCGCTCTTTTTTGTTTTGCGCTCAAGCTTCAGAGCAAGGAGAGAGCATTATGAGCCAGACCAAATATATCCTCTCATTGGATCAGGGCACTACCAGCAGCCGGGCGATCCTGTTTGACAACGAGCAGAACATTGTCTGCGTGCAGCAGCGGGAATTTGAGCAGATCTACCCCCATCAGGGCTGGGTGGAGCACAACCCTATGGAGATCTGGTCCAGCCAGTACGGCGTGATGAACGAGGTCATTGCCCAGAGCGGCGTAGACCCCAGGGACATTGCGGGCATCGGTATCACCAACCAGCGCGAGACTACGATCCTGTGGGATAAGAACACCGGACGCCCGGTGTATAACGCCATCGTCTGGCAGTGCCGCCGCACCGCGCCCCTTGTGGACGAGCTGCTCCGGACCCCCGGCATGGCGGACTATATCCGGGAAAACACCGGCCTTGTGCCGGACGCCTATTTCTCTGCCACCAAGATCAAGTGGATCTTAGAGAACGTCCCCGGTGCACGGGAAAAGGCCGAAGCAGGGGAGCTTTTGTTCGGCACGGTGGACACTTGGCTGGTCTGGAAGCTGACCGGCGGCAAGGTGCACGTTACCGACCGCACCAACGCCAGCCGCACCATGCTGTACAACATCCGCACGCTGGATTGGGATGACACCCTGCTCAAGGCACTGGACATCCCCCGCTGCATCCTGCCCAGTGTGAAGGACTCCAGCGAGGTATACGGCTACACCAACATTCAGGGCGTGGATGTGCCGGTAGCCGGTATTGCGGGCGACCAGCAGGCTGCGCTGTTCGGGCAGGGCTGCTTTAAGCCCGGCGACGTGAAAAACACCTACGGCACCGGCTGTTTCCTGTTGATGAACACCGGCAACAAGATCTACCAGAGCAAGAACGGTCTGGTCACCACCATCGCCATCAGCCTTGACGGCGAGGTGGAGTATGCGCTGGAAGGCTCCGTCTTTGTGGGCGGCGCAGTCATCCAGTGGATCCGGGACGGGATGCACCTCATTCAAGACAGCTGCGATTCCGAGTACTATGCCCAGAAGGTGCCGGACAACGGCGGCGTGTACATCGTGCCAGCCTTTACCGGTCTGGGCGCGCCCTACTGGGATATGTATGCCCGGGGTGCCATTCTGGGCATTACCCGCGGCACCACCCAGAACCACATCATCCGCGCGGCCGAGGAATCCATCGCCTACCAGAGCGCCGACCTGATGTGGGCGATGGAAAAGGACACCGATATCACCATCAGCACCCTGAAGGTGGACGGCGGTGCCAGCCGCGACCACTTCCTGATGCAGTTCCAGTCCGATATCCTGAACAAGGAGGTGCTGCGCCCGGCCATCCGGGAGACCACCGCCCTTGGTGCGGCGTATCTGGCCGGTCTTGCCACCGGCGTGTGGAAGAGCCGGGAGGAGATCAGCCACCTGTGGAGCTGCAACCAGCTGTTTGAACCCAAAATGGACGCTGCCCAGCGGGAAAAACTGGTCAAGGGCTGGCACAAGGCCGTGGGCCGCAGTCAGGACTGGGCGGAGCACGAGGTGTAAGGCAGAAAACTTCTGACAGGATAACGCGATACCCCCGGCAGGCTGCCGCCGCAAGAACGATAGCCTGCCGGGGGTATTTTGTGCCGTTCCGCTCCAGCATGGACGGGTGGATGACGCAGCAAAAAAAGCCCCTGACCGAGGTCAGAGGCTTTGATCAAGGGGTGCGAAGCTCCAAACTTTGCCAGAAACAGAGGTTATCGGGTGGAAGCCGCATTGTCTGCGGGCCACGATCTTCTGAGCGCCGCATAGGAGACAAGGAAGTTTGCCAGCCAGCCCGCCGGGACGGCAAGCCAGACAAAGGCGATGCCGAAACGCGGTGCGCAGATCAGGGCAACGGACAGACGGATCGCAAGGTTTACCATGTTGGCAATAAGAAACGGGCGCATGACGCCAAGCCCGCGCAGGACGCCGTCGGTCGCCATCTTGATGCCCATGAAGATGAAGAAATAGCCGAGCCATCTCATGTAATCACCGGACACCTGATAAGCCAACGCGGTTCCGTCCTTGCCCAAGAACAGCGAGGAGATCTGGGTATGCAGGGTCTCGATGACCACGAATGCAAGAACGGCAAAGCAGAGATCCAGAATCAGTGCGGCGTGGTAGCCTTTTTTGAGACGATCGGTTTTCTTTGCGCCGAGATTCTGGGAAACGTAGGGCGAAACGGCATTGCCGATGGATACAAAGATCAGGGAGAAAACATTCTCTACCCGCATCGTTGCCGAATACCCTGCAAGTGCCTGTGTGCCAAAGGGATTTACCACAGCCTGCACGATCATCATACCGATGGACACGGTGGACTGCTGTAAAATCGACGGGACGGCAAGGCGAAGCATGGACTGCAGCTCCTGCCCGTCGAACCAGTGAAAGGGGCTTTTGTACCGCCGCATCCGCGCAAAGAAGATCAAAAGCGAGAACACAGCAGAAATGCCCTGTGCGATCAGGGTCGCAAGGGCTGCGCCGAACACGCCGAGATCAAGACCGGCTACCATCCACAGATCCATAAAGATATTCAGGATGGACGAGAAGATCAGCAGCCCCAGCGGGATCTTGGATTCCCCGATAGAGGTGAACATGGTGGAAAGAATGTTGTACATGAACAGGAACGGGAAGCCTGCAAAATAGACCCGCAGGTACAGCACTGCATCTTCCAGAATGTCGGCAGGGGTCTGCAAGCCGTTCATCATCGAATGAGAAAAGCAAAAGCCAAAAACGCCAAGGACGATGCTCAGGATCAAAAAGCTGAGCAGGGATGTTGACACGATGGTCTTCATTTTGCCATAGTCTTTGGCACCAAAATAGCGGCTTACAAGCACGCCTGCACCCACACCTGCACCAAGCGCCACACAAATAAAAACGTTGGTCAGCGCAGCACAGGCACCGACAGCCGCAAGCGCGGAGGAACCAACAAACTGACCGACGATGATGGAGTCGGCCATGTTGTAGACCTGCTGGAAAAAGCTGCCGAGGATCATCGGCATTGCAAAAACCGTCAGCGCTTTCAGGGGCGCATCGGTGATCAGATATTCATCCTTTGACATGATTCCATTCCTTCTGAAATTTATTGCTCTTCTGAGTCAAATCCAAGTATACCACACCCGTCAAAAAAATACACCCCAAGATGCCGGAATTGACAGGCAGATGTTCTGCTACTGCCAACCACAAAAAAATCCCCAGACCGAATGGTCTGGGGATGTGGTGGAGCATTGTCCACAGCACTCGAACCTAAAACTTCTTCAACAATAATTGCAAAAGTTGAGGGAAAACGTGAGAGCAAGAACCGTCCCGTGGCCACAAATTTTCAATTCTTGAAAATTTCCAGCCCCTTGGGACAGCTTTCTTGTTGGGGCGTGCGGAGCCCCAAACCCTGCTTCATAATATCGATCATGACCGATCAACGACTGATTTATAGTAATTGCCAAAGTCTGCAAGTGCATTGACGATTGGTAACATTTCCGTTCCGAGATCGGTCAACCCGTATTCTACTTTGGGAGGATTTTCGTGATAATCACGGCGGTAGGCAAGCCCATCATCAATCATCTGTCTTAAGCTCTCGGTCAAAACTTTCTGCGAGATCCCGTCGATGCTTCTTTGCAACTCATTGAATCTCCATGGACGCTCTTTCAGATTGCGCAGAAGCAAGAGTTTCCATTTTCCGCCAATCAGGGATACTGCTGTTGCAACCGGACATTCCGGCAGTTCTTCTTTTGTACGCATATCAGTCACCTCTGTGTATAGTATAGCACATTCATTTTTGAGTGTACAGTTACAAAAAGGTGCGTACTTGTTTTTGAATGTGCGAGCTCCTATACTTAGCTCAGGCAATGGAAGATTGCGAATCAAAATGGAGGTGCTTACAATGGCAAGCTACACAAAAATGACAGTTGGAAAAGAAAATCGGACGGAGCTTCATGAAAAGCTCGCCCTGACTGGTGCGGAGATCAGTCTGAATACGCTTCCTGCGGGAGCAAATGTTCCGTTTGTCCACTCCCACAAGGCAAATGAGGAAATCTACGGTGTTCTTTCCGGCAAAGGCAAGGTCGTTATCGATGGCGAAGAAATCAGCCTTGCAGCAGGCGACTGGCTGAAGATTTCTCCCGTGGCAAAACGTCAGTTCTTTGCTGCAAGCAATTCTGAGATCACTTATATTTGTATTCAGGTCAAGGAGAATTCTCTCGAAGGCTATACTGCAACGGATGCTGTGATCTACTGATAAAACATATCAAAACAAAAGGCAGGATACCACTACCATAGTGATACCCTGCCTTTGCTTATTTTTATTCTCGTCCTGTCACAACAAAAAATCCCCGGACCGAATGGTCTGGCGGCATCTTTCTTGGTAGACATTCCTACGCGTTGGGAACCGCGCACTAATCAAAGCCCTGCTAGGGCTTTGATTGCCCCGCCTGCGGCGCGGCCGTGCTGTTCGAGCCCTGTACCGTCCTGCTCTGACGTGGGTTAGTGGATGACGCAACAAAAAAGCCCCTGACCGAAGTCAGGGACTCTTGTTTTGGTGGAGCATTGTCCACGGCACTCGAACCCAACACTTCCTCACGGGTGACCGTTTTGGCATCATCCGTGAAGTTGAAATTGAGTACGACCCGGTCATCAAAGACGTAGACCGAGTTGACAAAGGTATCAATGATCTGCCGCTGGTGTTCTGTGCTGCCCACGTCACCCTTGCGGAATTTTTCAAGCCAGAACCGAATCCACTCACGGGTCAGGACGGGCTTTTTCAGCTCTTCTTCCAGAATGCTGGTGTTCAGGGCTTCTTTCCGGGCTTCCAGCTCGTCCAACCGCTGCTTGGTGGTCGGGGTCAGGACGCCCTGTTCAATGGCTTCCAGAAGGTTTGCCAGCCGCTTCTCCGTGTCCCGGAGCTGCTCTTTCAGGACAGGCAGCCGGGTGTTCTCCTTCTGCTGGGCATCCATGACCAAATCTATCAGCCGTTCGATGATTTCATCGCTGAAAATCACCTTAATGGCGGTATCCACCACGAACCGTTCCAGCGGCTCCTTGCGGATGGCTTTCAGGTCGCAGTGCGCCTTGCCGTGGCGTTTGGCGTTGCCGCACTTGTAATAATAGTAGGTGTTCCCCATGTGGCTGGTGCCGCTTTCGCCGCCCATCAGGGTGCCGCACTTGCCACAGAACAGCTTAGTGGTCAGCAGATAGCTCACATCCTCTTTTGCAGGCCGACCGTGGGCGATCCTGTTCTGCTCGAAACGCTGCTGCACCCGGTCGAACAAATCCTGGTCAACAATAGCCGGAATGCCGCCCGGCGTCACAATGTCCTTGTAGCGGTATTCGCCGATGTAGCGGCGGTTGCGGAAGATCTGGAAGAAGCTGTTCTTTACGAACGGCTTCCCGGTGCGGGTACGCAGGCCGCGCTCGTTCAGGGATGCTGCGATCTTCTCAGCCGGTTCGCCATCGGCATACCGGGTGAAGATCTCCTGCACGATGGGAGCCGTTTCCGGGTCGATATGGTACAGCCTGTCCTCCTTGCCGATGGTGAAGCCCAGCGGCACCACACCGCCGTTGTACTTGCACTGGAGGGCGTTTTCGCGCTCACCGCGCGCCACTTTCAGGGCGAGTTCGGCGGAATAGTATTCCGCCATGCCAATCAGCATACTCTCCACCATAATGCCTTCAGGCCCCTGCGATGCAGGACAGTGCGGTTGGGTGACTTAAGAGAAAGAAAAAAGAGACCTCATATCGTTGAAAATCAAATTCAAAAATCATTTAAGGAGCAATTCAAATGAAACGAAATCAGTATTTCGACCATAATCACTCTCAAAAAGCGCTTTACTGCCGCTACAACATGGACACCAACCGGGTGGAAGCCCAATTTAATGATGGCACTATCGTCAATTTCGCATTATTGTAATAACAGATTGCTTCTTCCATGAATGGTAATATTATCATCAAACTTTTGGAAGAACTATAAATGTCCGAGGTGCCTTTGATTTCGACAGAAAAACAGGCTGAATTGTTACAAAGCTCGGACATTTCAAAAGAATTTTTTGAAAAATACTAAAGAAGCGGAGCAGCTAAAATCTGCTCCGCTTCGATATGATTGATCTAAGGATGTTTTGCTATTTGATAAAACTCACTCTGTCAACCGCAATCGCTCCACAACTGGAAGGTTAACGTCAGTTTTGTAGACCCATATAGGCACAATAAGGCAGATTAGCAACACCAGTCCAGACACCAGCACCAGTGGGATAAATGGATAGGAGAAAACAGCATAATAGGCCACTTTACTAAAAACCATATATAGCAAGATGAAGATTGCTGTTCCAATGGTGACTGCAAGGGAAAGGGAAACGCCCCAATAATAGAAACCTTCCATAAATAGCATTCGTTTGATTTGTCGCTTTGTCATTCCAATGCTTTCAAGAACAGCTAATTCATAGCGCCGAGTATTTACATTGACAACCATTGTATTGACAAAGTTCATGACACCAACAAGCAGCAGGATCACGGACAACCCTGTTCCTAAAACCTTTGCTGTAATGAGATATTCCTGCATTTCTTCTCGCCGTTCATATCGGGATATAATATCAATGTTAGCTTGTGATGCGGTGATTTGCTTTAATTCTTGCAGTATACTTTCGTCATGTTGACCATCCGTATCAAAGGCCACGCGGAACACTCTATATTGCGGAAAGAGTTCTTTCAAAGCTGTTTGACTAATATACAAATCAGGAGCCGTCCCTCTCTCATTGCCTCCTCCTGCTCGAAACCCTTCATTCAAATAACCGTTCGCTACAATAAAGGAATGCTGTCCGTTCTGCGTCTGGATTGTTATTTCCTGCCCTGGCTGAATAAGGCCTTCTACTGTTTTGGACAGCAGCACAACCTTTCCTTGTTCAAAGGCAGACGTGTCAATAGGCAAGTTTAAGGTTTTATTGATTTCTTCCAAATATGCACTGTCAATTCCAAAAACCCCGCTAAAAAAGTTTTGCTGATAATTTTCTAATTTTGCCGGATCAGAAAAATCAATGCCGTTTACTCCGTCTAATGACGCAAGAAACTCGTGAAATACAGCATCGTCATATACAACATCTGCTGCTACTTGAGGATAAGGTGCATAGGTCAACCTCAAATTCTCAATGCCGTCAAGCTGACCAATCTCTGAAACCATTTCGCTGGAAATTAAATCTTCTCTTTCGTGGATACTATATGTGAGTGCAAAATCGCTTACTCCCCATTGGCTCACATAATTCTCCGGGCTTAAACCATGTAATAGCCCTGTGACGACAAGGAACAAGGAAAGGCCGAAAAAAGCGATGCAAAAACAAGGGTTGTACTCTTAGCATTACGAAAGACATTGTTCCATGCCATTCTGGACAACTTCATTTTGCTACAATTTCTGGCGCTGCTCTTTGTGCTGGCTGCTGTATATTGGAGTGCTGCTATTGGTGAAACACTTCCGGCAATTTTGGCGGGCTTCATGCTTGCAATCATAACGGTAATGAACGTAAATATGGCCGCTCCTATGAAAATAAACGGCGAAAAAGATACTTTTGTTCCCACATCAGAATTTGTTGAATACATCATATTCAGGAAGTAAGGAACAATGCCAAAGGAAACAACCGCACCAAGTAACAGACCAATCGGAATACCAATACAAGAGATTCGGATTGCCTGCTTATAGATAATTCTCTTTATCTGCCTTTGGGTCGTTCCAATCGTTTTAAGACGGCCATAGAATTGCACATCTTTTACGACAGAGACATAAAGAATATTATAAATCAGCAGATAGCCGCTAAAGGATATAAAAACTGCTAAAATTATTACAGCTAAAATAATAGTTCCACCATTTGCCTGTTCTAATGGTGCAATTTCAAATGTTTGCCCTTCTGTAAAGTCAATCTCACGCCGCAATCTTTCACAGTTTTTGTCAGCATTATCATTGCCTTGAAAACGGATCATTGCCGTAACACTATTATCCAGTGATACATTTAAGCTATCCTTAAAAGCGGATGAAACATAAACATAACCACGATTATTTGTGCGCATTGGAATGTAGTCCGTATAGTAGCCCGACAGCAAAAAGGTGTCTGAGACATAATTATAGCTATCGCCAATTTGGTACGACAACACAATCTCCATCCCTATTTGCGGATCAGAAATGCCCATCTGTTCAAGCACCCATGTAGGTAGCATAATTTCGTTTTTACTTGATGGGTAATTTCCTACAACACCTGATATAGTAGGAAGACGGTGGTGTTCCCACTCGGTATCATCTATCCAAACTATACCTAATCTCGCATTTTGCAGTTGCTCTGTATCAACACTGCCTAAACGCTGCTGTATACCTACGTCAAGGACAAGGTTTGATTTTGAAATGTCAACCAACTGATTTTCTGTTACATTTGTGATTCCGACATCAGCGGTAGTTCCCATTAACCGAATTTGTTGCATTTGGTAGGTTTCAAAGTAACTAAAACCAATACTGAATGTCGCAGTTATCATAAATGCAGTTAGCACAAGAGCAATGATTGCAAATAAATTACGCTGCCGTTCATGGTGCAAACTGCGCTTTGCCAGTTTCTTTTCAATGTTACTGGTATCATTTTCAAAAGGCCATGTCATAGTCTGCCACCCCCTACTTATTCCACAATTTTGCCGTCCTCAATGCGGACAATCCGATCTGCAAGACGGGCAATATCGTTGTTGTGGGTAATCATCACAACGGTTTGCCGGAACTCCGCACTGGTGCGCTTGATAAGCCCCAGCACCTCAGTGCTGGTCTTGCTGTCAAGATTGCCGGTCGGTTCGTCCGCCAGCACGATAGCCGGTTTGGTAATCAAGGCGCGGGCGATAGCCACACGCTGCTGCTGTCCGCCGGATAGATTGTTCGGCATATTTTTCAGTTTATCTTCCAGCCCCAGTAGGTGAACAATTTCGTCCAAAAACTTCTGATCCACCGTGTCCCCGTCCAACTCCACCGGCAGGACAATGTTCTCATACACATTCAGGATGGGAACAAGGTTATAGTTCTGGAAGATAAAGCCGATGTTGCGGCGGCGAAAGATGGTAAGCTGCTCGTCGTTCTTCTTTGCCAGTTCTTCGCCTCGGACAATCACGGTTCCGCTGGTGGGAGTGTCCAACCCGCCCATCATGTGAAGCAGGGTGGACTTGCCGCTACCAGAGGTTCCCACAACAGCCACAAACTCGCCGTCCTCCACGGAGAAATTTACGCCGTCAAGGGCGCGGGTAATGTTCGGTTCTGTACCGTAATACTTTTTCAGGTCAATCGTCTGTAAAACGCTCATATTCAAAACTCCTTTCAAGGCTTCCTACCTGTTGATAAGTGTATTGTAAAACCCAAATGTCCGCGAAATGTTACAGCGGCTAAAAAAATTCATTGAAAATTGAGGTGAAATGTTACAACGCTCGGACATTTCATTTTATCTCTGCACTTCGGGCCAACTTGACCCGAAGCAGAAAGTTTCTCTCAACGCAAGGGAAGCATAATGGAAAATTCCGAACCCTTGCCCGGCTCCGAAACCACTTTGATATAGCCACCCTGCCGCGTTACGATCTCGCGGGCCAGATACAGGCCAATGCCCACACCCTGCTGTTCGTGTACTTCTTCCTCACGATAAAAGCGCTGGAAGATAGCGGCCTGATTGCTTTCGGAAATGCCCTTGCCAGTGTCGGTCACTTTGATTTCCACATACATTTCCCACAGCACCACAGACACAGCGATTTTCCCGCCTGCCGGGGTGTACTTCACCGCATTGTCCAGCAGGTTAAAGAGGGCTTCCGATGTCCACTTGCTGTCATGGGAAACGGTCAAATCCTCCGGGCAGTCCACGGACACGGCGATTTCCTTTTTCTCCGCTGCATACACGATCCCACTCATGGCCTGTGCCACGGTATCAAAGAGGCGGCCCGGTTTCTTGTCCAACTGGATCACGCCTGTTTCCAGACGGGAGGTTTTCACAAGAGCCTGAAAGAGAAAGTCCAGCTTATCCGTCTGGCTGCGGATTCCCCGGATAAAGTCGGTGCGCTCTGCCTCGGCCATAGGCTTTTCCAGCAGGGTGTCCGTTGCCATTTTCAGATTGCTTACCGGCGTTTTCACCTGATGGGAAATATCCGATACAAGGGTCTGTAACTCCTGCCGTTCCTCGTCCACCCGGCGGCGGTTCTCCTGCATGATCTGGTAAAGCCTTGCCAGCCGGTGTCCGATTCTGGCAAGCTGGGTTTCGCTGTCCTCTGGCCGCTGGGGCGCTTCATTTCCGGCAATCATGTGGTCTAAGGTCTGGCACAGGTCAGCGGTAAACTGTGATAACCGTTTTCCAAACGCCTGCGTCAGTACAAAAATCCCTACAATGGCGCACAACAGCAGCGCCCCGCCCGTCAGCAGCACCGCCGTCTGTTTTGTCACAAGAAAAAGGGCTATGGTGATCCCGGACATGGAGAGGGCAAACCCTATTGCCACCCGGCCAAACAGCCGCTTTACCGAGAGGTTTTGAAACTTCATTTTGCCTCGCCTCCCGTCCATTGATAGCCCATGCCGTAAACGGTCTTGATGTAGGGCGCGCCGCCGTCGGATTCAATCTTGCTGCGAATCCGGCTGATAGAAGTTGTCAGGGTGTGTTCGTCTACAAACCTTTCGTCTATATCCCACAGCTTTTCCAAAAGCTGCCCACGGGTCAGCACTTGCCGGGGATTTTTGCGGAACAGGTTCAGCATTTTGTACTCCATCGGGGATAGGGTCAGGGGCTTGCCATTTAAGGAAGCCGTCTGTTCCGAGAAGTCCAGAAACAGCCGCCCATCGTCGTAAATGTCCTTGGCCGGTTTGTGGTGTTCCAGCATGGCGAACATGGCTTTGATTTTCCGCTGCAAGGCCCCGATCACAAAGGGCTTTGTGATGTAGTCCACCGCGCCCACCTCATAGCCCCGTATCTGGTCGCTCTCCTGATCGTTGGCGGTCAGGAAAATCACGATGGTATCCGGGTGCTGGGGCTTTATCAGCTTGCACAGTTCAAAACCGTTCCCGTCCGGCAGGTTGATGTCCAGCAGCACTAAATCAAATTCCCGCTGGCGGATGGCTTCGGCTGCGGTTCTGGCATTTAGGGCAGAAGTCACGCCGTAGCCGTCTGCGGTCAGGTTATAGGCCAACATCTTATTCAAAAAACTGTCGTCCTCGACAATTAAAATCTGCTTCATATCCTCACTTCCTTTGCTTTTTGCAGATAGTATAACAGGCAAATGTCCGTGAAATGTTACAAGGACAAATATATTTATCATTTTACAGCTTTTTTATGTGTACTGCAATTTTATAAAAGAAAGGACAGCAGTATCATCAAATTGCTGTCCTTGCGGTTTATTATAGCTGGTAGTGTATAAGCGTGGGTTCATCATATTTGGTGTGGTATCTTTAACTATGGGAAACTCCCCGCTCCCATTTTGAAACTGCTTTATCCGTAACATTTAGCTTTTGTGCAAGTTCCAGTTGTGTCCACCCCCTTTCCTTTCTTAATTCCGAGATGAACGTACCAAATTTTTGACTATCCATGTCGATTGTCCTTTCTCTTGAACTGTCTCAATCCATATCACGTTTTCCGATTTATTTCCACCTACGATTTGTAGAGTCCTTCATTTACTTCTCTACTTTCTGTTTACTTTAAGAAAATGATCGTAACAGCGTCCATGTTTTCGCTCGCCACTTTTCCAATGGATTATGACAGTTTTAGCGAGAGATTATCCATATTGATTATGTGTAGTGTGCCACGAACCAACAAAAATATCGAATGTCACTAATGCTGTAAAGGAGCGTGATGCCATGACCCAACCCAAAACCGACCTAGCCTATCTCCGCAGCGAAAAAGCCAAGGCAGAGCAGAAGCTGCGCTCTTGTCAGCACCGAGAGAAAATTCTTGAACGCCAGATGTCAGAGCTGAACCGAAAAGAGCGCGTGCATCGTCTTTGCACTCGTGCCGGAATGCTGGAAAGTTTTCTGATTGCGCCGGAAGAACTCACCAACGATCAGGTGATGGAGCTGCTGAAAAT
>NZ_JBBMEN010000015.1:0-61619 GCF_040096575.1 Faecalibacterium intestinale | reverse complement strand
GCCCCTTTTTCGTGGCTCCAGCGCGTCGAAATCGCTGGCACTTTTCTGGTTCTCTTTTGGTGTCAAAAGAGAACATCTCCGTCTGCATCCCCAGCTCCCCCCGCCATACCGAATTTACATACAATGCAACTTTTACTTGCCAAACTATTGTCTTTTTCTGGAAAGTATTGTATACTCGTCTCGTCAAGTGCAAGCATTGCTTGCCAAAATATCCATATATTTGAAAAGAAGCACTTGTCAATGCAGACGAGAAAGAGAGGACAACCCCTATGAACGAGGCCGTAACCAAGCGCTTTCTGCTTTACTTCCGCCTGATGCTGCTGGTCTGGATCCTGATCGCAAACGCTGTCATCCACCTGACCGGCATGGAGTACAGCTGGCTGATCTTCCTGAGCAATATCATGATGTTTACGCTGGAGGGCGATGTGAAGGATCGTCTTGTCACCGTGGAGCTGGGCGGCCTTGTGGGTCTGGTGCTCACCGTGGCGGCGCTGCTGTCCATCAGCGCTTTGACCCCTGTTCTGGGCGATTTCTTCGGCTTTATCCTGCCGCTGGCCGTGGTGCTGTTCATCCTCATCATCCTGCACCCCTACGCACCCAAGGTGCTGAACAACGTAGGTTTTGCCTACCTGACCGTGGCCTGCATCGATATCCCTGCCCTGACCGCCCATCTGCCGCAGTTCTTTATCACCTTCATCGTGGGCTCTGTGATCTTTAACGGTGTCTGCGTGCTGCTGATGAAGCCCGCCAAGACGCTGGCTGTGCGCAGCGTGGAGAAGCAGGGCGCATAAAAAAGTACATTTCCACCGCTATCTCTTGATTTTTTGGTTCCGGCGTGCTACAATCAGCGTAGTTTCATCCTGTCCAAAACATTGATGCGGACAAACTGAAGCCCCGCTTTTCATGCCACAGAGAGGGCTGCCCCGGGTTTCCGGGTGCTGCAAGCAGCCTGCCATGACCCCGGCTTCTACCACCGCAGAGTGCAGAGGCGAACCTCTGCCGGGCGTGCCCGTTACAGCACTGCGAGGGGCGCGTTTCCCCGCCGGGGAGCGCGCAATTCGGGTGGAACCGTGGAACGCAGACATATATCGGCGCTTCATCCCGTGAGTTTTACGGGGTGAAGCGCTTTTTGTTTTTGTTCAACACCGCATTGTCAAAGGAGAATCTACTATGAAGATCATCTACAAGGACGGTCATGTGGACGAGTGCCCGCAGGATCAGGAGCTGCACGTTATCCGTCACACCGCTGCTCACGTTATGGCACAGGCCATCAAGCGCCTGTACCCGCAGGCTGATTTTGCCTTCGGCCCTGCCACCGAGAACGGCTTCTACTACGATGTCGATCTGGGCGACCAGAAGCTGAGCGACGAGGATCTGGCCAACATCGAAAAAGAGATGCGCAAGATCGTCAAGGAGAACCTGCCCATCAAGCCCTTCATCCTGCCCCGCGCCGAGGCTGAGAAGCTGATGGAGGAGCGTCAGGAGCACTACAAGGTGGAGCACATGGCAGATCTGGCTGACGAGACCGAGTTCAGCTTCTTCCAGCAGGGCGAGTATGTGGATATGTGCATCGGACCCCACCTGACCTACACCAAGGCACTGAAGGCTTTCAAGATCACCCAGCAGTCCGGCGCATACTGGAAGAACGACAAGGAAAACAAGATGCTGACCCGTATCAACGGCGTGGCTTTCCGCAATCAGGAAGAGCTGGACGCATGGGAGAAGGAGCAGCAGGAGGCCCGCGAGCGCGATCACCGCAAAATCGGCAAGGAGATGGGCCTGTTCATGACCGATGATCTGGTGGGCCGCGGCCTGCCCATGTTCCTGCCCGCAGGCTACACTGTCTGGCAGGAGCTGGAGAACTATATCAAGGAGAAGGAGCGCAAGCGCGGCTATCTGCACGTCATGACCCCCTGCGTGGGCACCGTGAACCTGTACAAGACCTCCGGTCACTGGGATCACTACCGCGAGAATATGTTCCCCGCCATGGAGATGGAGGGCGAAAGCTATGTGCTGCGCCCGATGAACTGCCCCCATCACATGATGATCTACGCAAACCGTCCTCACTCCTACCGTGACCTGCCCATGCGCATCGGCGAGATCGCCCACGACTTCCGCTACGAGTCCTCCGGCACCCTGAAGGGCATCGAGCGCGGCCGTCACTTCTGCCAGAACGATGCTCACCTGTTCTGCACCCCGGAGCAGATCAAGAGCGAAGTGGCAGACGTGTGCAACCTGATCTTTGAGGTGTACAAGGACTTCAACATCACCGATTACCGCTGCGTGCTGAGCCTGCGCGACCCCGCCGACAAGAAGAAGTACCACGACGATGATGCTATGTGGAACCACGCCGAGAGCGCCCTGCGCGAGGTGCTGACCGAGCTGGGCATCCACTTCACCGAGGAGATCGGCGAGGCTGCTTTCTACGGCCCGAAGCTGGACGTGAACGTGAAGCCCGCCGTGGGTGCCGAGTACACCCTGTCCACCTGCCAGCTGGACTTCTGCCTGCCCGCAAAGTTCCACCTGACCTATGTGGACAAGGACGGCTCTGAAAAGACCCCCGTGGTGCTGCACCGCGCAATTCTGGGCTCTCTGGACCGCTTCATGGCTTACCTGATCGAGGAGACCAAGGGCAAGTTCCCCACCTGGCTGGCTCCCACGCAGGTCAAGGTGCTGCCCGTGTCCGAAAAGACGCTGGAGTACGCACAGGACGTGACCGAGAAGCTGGCAGATGCCGGTGTCCGCGTTGTGCTGGACGACGACAACCAGAAGATCGGCTACAAGATCCGTGCCGCACAGCAGGTGGATCGTGTGCCCTATATGCTGGTGCTGGGCGCCAAGGAAGCCGAGGCCGGCAACATCTCCGTGCGCGACCGCAAGGGCGAAACCACCGAGATGAGCCTTGAGGACTTCATCGCCAAGGTCACCACCGAGATCCGCACCCGCAGCCTGTAAGGTATAATATAAGAACGAGGGCGCTGCACAGCATTTTGTGCAGCGCCCTCGTTTTTTGATTACAGAGAAAAGAGATTTACTTCCCAAACAGATCACTATGGGTGCCAGTGCGGGTCAAGGTCAGCACCAGAACATCGTTCTGCACCCGATAGACCAGCAGCCAGTCCGGCTGGATATGGCACTCCCGGTGCCCGACCCAATCGCCCGTCAGGGCGTGGTCGCGGTTCTTCTCCGGCAGCGGCTCTCCCATTGCAAGGCAGGCGATCACATCCTGCAGCAGTTCAATTTTTAGTCCCCGTTTTCTGGCCAGCTTATAGTCCTTGCGGAACTGGGTGGTGGGGATAATGGTCAGCTTTGTTTCTCTCATTTTTCCAGATCCGCAAACAGTGCATCCAGATCCCGATACTTCTTTGCCTTCGGGTCTGCCGCGATATGCTCTGCTTCCAGCATAGCGGCCACGGTCTCCTTGTTCGGGCGCTCGGTGCGGATCTCGAAGGGAATACCACCCTCCCGCAAGGACTGCCGCACAAAGATGTTGAACGCGGTGGAAAGGTTCATGCCCAGTTCCGCAAACAGGGCATCGGCCTGCGCCTTCAGGTCGGAATCCATCCGAATGCTGACATTGGTAGTTGCCATACAGATCAGCTCCTTTCGCATTTATTATAAGTGCATTGCACGAAGATTGCAATACGCTGCACATAAAATTTACAAATTTGCGGCACAGCAAAAGCCCCACTCCCTTGTGCGCAGGAGCGGGGCTTTTGACTTACTGTTGAATCGAACAAAAAAAGGAAAAGGAAAAAGGAGAACGATCTATCTGTCACGCCGGGCGGCGGGGACTGTGTCGGAGCAGCCTGACTGCCGCCGCAGCGGGAACAGCGGAGAATTTAGTGGAGCGTTACTCCACATCCTGCAGAGCGGCGTAGTTCTCTTCGCCGGTGCGGATCTTGACCACGCGGGTCACGTTGTAGACAAAGATCTTGCCATCGCCGATGTGGCCGGTGTACAGCGCCTTCTTGGCAGCTTCCACCACAGCGTCCACGCTGATGCGGGAGACGATGACTTCCACCTTGATCTTGGGCAGCAGGGTAGTATCCACCGGCACGCCGCGGTACTTTTCCGGCGTACCCTTCTGGATACCGCAGCCCATGACCTGCGTCACGGTCATGCCGGTGACGCCCAGATCATTCAGAGCAGTCTTGAGCTGATCGAACTTTGCCAGCTTTGCAATGATGGACACCTTATGCATACCGGTGTCGTAAACACCATCGTGGATCACAGGCTCGCGCACCACCGGCACGGCTGCATCCATCTGCGTTGCCGAAGCCTTGGTGATGTCGTCCTCACCCAGATCGGTGTTCTCGTTGGGGGTCATGGCAGCGGAGTTAGCATCCGAGATGGCAAAGCCTGCATAAGCGGAAGCCAGACCGTGCTCGTGGATGTCCAGACCGTCGATTTCCACCTCGGCGGGCACACGCAGGCCAAGGGTCTTGTCAATGATCTTAAAGATGATGAACATCACCACCACAACGTAGGCATCCACGCAGACCAGACCCAGCAGCTGGGTGCCCAGCTGTGCCAGACCGCCGCCGTAGAACAGACCGGCGTGGGCGGTGTTGGAACCGGTGGAGAACAGACCCACCGCAATGGTGCCCCAGACGCCGTTTGCAAAGTGGACGGAAACAGCACCTACGGGGTCATCCACCTTGGCGATCTTATCGAAGAATTCCACGCTCAGCACCACAAGGATACCGGCCACAAAGCCGATGAAGAAGGCGCCGAAGGGAGAAACGGTATCGCAGCCTGCGGTAATGGCCACAAGGCCTGCCAGAGAACCGTTCAGGGTCATGGAGACATCCGGCTTACCGTAGCGCAGCCAGGTAAAGATCATGGTCACGCAGGTAGCAACGGCTGCGGCAAGGTTGGTGTTGAAGCAGACCAGACCGGTCAGGGTCATGGTGGCATCGGTGGACAGGCTCAGGGAAGAGCCGCCGTTGAAGCCGAACCAGCAGAACCACAGGATGAACACGCCCAGAGCACCGGCGGTCAGGTTGTGACCGGGGATGGCGTGGGGGTTGCCGTCCTTATCGTACTTGCCAATACGGGGGCCAAGCATCCAAGCGCCCAGCAGAGCGATGACGCCGCCCACATTATGCACGGCTGCGGAGCCTGCAAAATCGTGGAAACCCATGCTCTGCAGCCAGCCGCCGCCCCACATCCAGTGGCCGCAGATGGGGTACACCACCAGCGAGATGGCGGCGGAGTACACGCAGTAGGCCTTGAAGTTGGTGCGCTCGGCCATGGAGCCGGAGACGATAGTGGCTGCCGTAGCGCAGAACACAGTCTGGAACACGATGTACACCCACAGGGGGATATCCAGACCCAAGTGGCTGTAATCGCCCTGAATAAAGGGATCGAAACCGCCGATCAGTGCGCCGGTACCGCCGAACATCAGGCCGAAGCCGATGAGCCAGTAACAGGGCGTGCCGATGCAGAAATCCATCATGTTTTTCATCAGGATGTTGCCGGTGTTCTTTGCCCGGGTGAAGCCGGCCTCGCATAGGGCGAATCCGGCCTGCATGAAGTACACTAGAAACGCTCCTACGAGCGTCCAGCAGGTGTTGACGGAGCTAAACATACTTTCCTACCTCCTACGGTCGTTTTTTTGCACAGGGAGCCCTCTATTCTCCCCGTGCGGCAGTATCCCCGAAAACACAAAAGGCGCTGGCGGAATTGCTTCCGTCAGCGCCTTTGCTTTCGATGGCACGAGTATAGTCTCTTTGTGCAAACCTGTCAAGTATTCATCTCAAGGTTTTACGTTTTTCACAACACGGTGAAACTCTGCCCTGCTAAAGTTTGGCAAATCTTTTGCCTGTCAGCCGTTTTTGCCGTCCTTCGGGGAGCCGGACTTGTCCTTTTCCTTGGCGTTGGCCGGGCGGTGGCCGCCCTCCATCTCCCAGTGCAGCAGCATACTCATCAAAGCGCGCAGCGCAAAAGTAGCCGCCAGCGGCACCACCGACTCCAGATTTTGCAGCAAAAAGGTCTTGGCGATCTCTGCCGACATCAGAAATTCCAGCGCGGTGGTCAGACCGCTGCTCATTTCATGGTGGAAGTCCCGGTGGTCGTTGAAGAAGGTGGCGCGGACATAGTAGAAGGTGGCCTTGGCCAGACTGGTGATGATGATGAACAGACCCACTACCTCGGCAAGACCGGCGATCATGGGCACTGCAGTTTCCAGAAAGGCATCCAGCAGGTGGGTGAGGTTCAGGTTGAACAGGGTCAGTCCTTGCATGATCTCCTCCGCAGCTTACAGCAGGGTCTTGACGTAAGCGGCCAGCTCCTCGTCCTTGCAGGAAGCGAAGAACAGCTCAGAGAACTTGGCACCCGCCACAGCGCCCTTCAGCAGCTCCTGATCGATGCTCTTCAGGCACTCGATGAGGGGCTTGAAGGTGGCAGCGCGCACGCCGTCCAAGATCTTCTTGTTGCGCTGCTCAGGCACAACGCGCTCCTTGGGGTAGCCCTGACCGTGGCCAAAGCCGAACAGCTTCTCGAAGCAGTACTCGAGGTTCAGCTCGCCGCCCCAGCCGAAGCCCTTGGCAAAGGGCATGGCAACGGCGTTGCCGTCGTTGACGTGGGCAAAGGTGTAGGCATCCACGGGGTCCTCCACATGGCCGCAGATAACGCCGGGGAAGCTGTTCAGTGCCAGCATGGCGCCCTCGCCGGTGCCGCAGCCGGTAACAACGTAGTCCGCAGCGCCGCTGTTCAGCAGGATAGCAGCCAGAATGCCGCACTGCACATAGGTCAGCTGTGCAGCATCGTCGGCGGCGTACATCCCGTAGTTGACCACCTCGTGACCCATGGGCTCCACCACCTTTTTCAGGGCGGCTTCAATGATGCCGTTCTTGGCGGCCTGACTGTTCTCGTTGATAAGTGCGATCTTCATAACAATGGTTCTCCTTCTTATTTTTCCCTGCGGTACGCAGGGATTATACAAAGTCCTCCCGCATGGGGGTAAAGAAATCCAGCATCACGCCACCCTCCAGACAGACACAGCCGTGCATCACGCCGTTCTGCTTGAGCAGGGTGTCGCCGGGGCCTACCTCCCGGGTCTCGTCCCCGATGGTAAAGCGGTACCGCCCGGAGACGATATAGGTGATCTGGGTGTGGGGGTGGCAGTGCATGGCACCCACGCCGCCGGTCTCAAAGGTGTTTTCCACGCACATGGCGTCCTTGCTGTAGGCCAGCACGCGGCGCTGCACCCCGGGGCCGCAGGGCTCCGGGGAAATCTCGGCATGGGGCACCCATGGGATATCCTGATGTGCTTTTTCCATTATAGCATAACATCCTTTCCCGTACAAACAAAAGGGGACTGCCACACAACGCTGTGCGGCAGTCCCCGGTCAAGAACTGCGGAGTGCCCTCAGCGCTTACTGGGGCTGCTTGCCGATGTAGGCCAGAATGCCGCCGTCCACATACAGGATCAGGCCGTTGACAAAGTCAGAAGCCTCAGATGCCAGGAACACAGCGGGTCCGCCCAGATCCTCGGCCTCGCCCCAGCGGCCTGCGGGGGTCTTGGCAACGATGAACTGGTCGAAGGGGTGACGGCTGCCGTCGGGCTGGATCTCGCGCAGAGGTGCGGTCTGCGGGGTAGCGATGTAGCCGGGTCCGATGCCGTTGCACTGGATGTTGTATGCGCCGTACTCGGAAGCGATGTTCTTGGTCAGCATCTTCAGGCCGCCCTTGGCTGCTGCATAGGCAGAAACGGTCTCACGGCCCAGCTCGCTCATCATGGAGCAGATGTTGATGATCTTGCCGCCGCCCTGTGCGATCATATCGGGGATGATGGCCTTTGCCACGATGAAGGGAGCGTTCAGATCCACATCGATGACCTGACGGAACTGGGCAGCGCTCATCTCGGTCATGGGGATGCGCTTGATGATACCGGCGTTATTGACCAGAATGTTGATGTGGCCGACTTCCTCGGTGATCTTTGCCACCATAGCGTTGACGGCATCCTCGTCGGTGACGTCGCAGACGTAGCCGTGAGCCTTGATGCCGGCTTCTGCATAGGAAGCCAGACCCTTGTCCACCAGCTCCTGCTTGATATCATTGAACACGATGGTAGCGCCGTTGGCTGCCATAGCCTTTGCAATTGCCATGCCGATGCCGTAGGATGCGCCGGTGATCAGCGCCACCTTGCCGGTCAGGTCAAAGGATTTGGGAGTGCACTGTGCCATAATAAAGTCCTCCTGTCAAAAAAACATATTTTACACGGTGCAAAACCGCACCGTGCTGCTTTGCAAAGCGCGTCGTATCCGGCCGTGCCGGAGTGCGCTCTTACTTGTATACCAGTCTAGCATCCTTTGCAGGAAGTGTCAAGGCACATTCTTGTGAAGTTTTATTGTACCTTCTTTAGATTTTCGCTTTTCTGCCGAAAAACAGCACGCAAAACCGTCGTTTTCTGGTGCAATAGTTTGTGCAGGCTGACGCGCCTTGTCACGGTGCACAAGATATCCCGGCTTAATTTGGGCTTGTTGACAAGTTTAGGCGACCTTTGGCTTCACCCCAGCTTTTTCTTCTGCTGGCGTGCCACAATGGGCATCAGCAGGGGAATGGGCACAAGGCGCTGGGCGCTGGTGCACAGCCGCATGAAGGCAGAGGGCACAATGATGGTCTTGCGGTGCATCATGCCCAGCAGAGCTTCCTCCACACACAGCTCCGGCGTGATGCCCCGCAGGGCAAACACCACACCGGCGTGGTCGTTGAACTCGGTATCCACCGGGCCGGGGCAGAGGGCACAGACGTAGACTGGGCTGTGCATCTCCCGCAGTTCCTCAGCCACGCCGCGGGTCATGCTGACCACATAGGCTTTGCTGGCGTAGTAGCCTGCCATATAGGGCCCGCCGGGCAGCAGCCCCGCAGAGGACGCCACATTCAGGATGGTGCCGCCGCCCTGTGCGTTCATCTTGCGCACCACGGCGCGGAACAGCCGCGCCATGGCAGCAACATTCACTTGGATCATCTCTTCCTCGCGGGCTTCCTCCGTTTCCAGAATGCTGCCGCAGACGCCGAAACCGGCGTTGTTGATGAAGATGTCGATGTGCTCGTCAGCCAGTGCTTCGCACAGGCGGCTGCACTCCTCGGCGCGGGAGAGGTCGGCGGTCTCAATACGGCATTCCGTGCCATGGGCTGCGTGCAGCTCCTCGGCGAGAGCCTGCAAACGGTCGGCGCGGCGGGCGGTCAGGATGAGCCGACAGCCCATGGCGGCGTACCGGCGGGCGAACTCCCGGCCGATGCCGGAACTTGCTCCGGTGATCCAGATGGTCTTTTGCATGGTGGTTCTCCTTTTTCTTCTCGCCCCCAAAATGGGGCTTTCTGTACTTGTTGCCGCTATTTTAGCATAGTTTGACCGCGTTTTCTATGCAATTTTCGTAAACGATGCAAAAGAGAACCCGAAACGCCGCAGGCGTTTCGGGTTCTCTCATAAATATTATTTCAGCAGGTTACCGTTCTCGAAGTAGTCGATGCGCATGGCCTTGCGCACCTCGTCCAGCGTGGCGGCAGCGGTCTTTTCGGCGTAGGCGCTGCCCTCCTTCAAAATCTCCACCACTTCGGGCAGGCGCTGCTCCCACTCCTTGCGGCGGGTGCGGATGGGCTCCAGCTCAGCCTGCATGACGCTGTTCAGGAACTTTTTCACCTTCATATCGCCAAGACCGCCGCGCTGATAGTGCGCCTTGACCTCGTCCAGATTCTGGTACTCCGGCCAGAACTCGGCAAAGTGCTCCGGGCGGCAGAAAGCGTCCAGATAGATGAACACCGGGTTGCCCTCCACCTTGCCGGGGTCCTGCACGCGCAGGTGGTTGGGGTCGGTAAACATGGACTTGACCTTCTTCTCGATCTCCTCCGGCTCCTCGGACAGATAGATGCAGTTGCCAAGGCTCTTGCTCATCTTGGCCTTGCCGTCAATGCCGGGCAGACGCAGGCAGGCGGCGTTCTGGGGCAGAACGATCTGGGGCTCCACCAGCGTTTCGCCGTAGACGGAATTGAACTTGTGCACGATCTCGCAGCACTGCTCGATCATGGGCTTCTGATCCTCACCGGCGGGCACGGTGGTAGCCTTAAAGGCGGTGATATCGGCAGCCTGACTGATGGGGTAGCAGAAGAAGCCCACCGGGATGCTGGCTTCGAAGTTGCGCATCTGGATCTCGCTCTTCACGGTGGGGTTGCGCTGCAAACGGCTGACAGTGACCAGATTCTGGTAGTAGAAGCTCAGCTCGGTCAGCTGGGGCACCATGGACTGGATAAAGATGTGCACCTTGTTGGGGTCCAGACCGCAGGCCAGATAGTCCAGCGCCACCTGCAAAATGTTCTGGCGCACCTTCTCCGGGTTGTCGGCGTTATCGGTCAGCGCCTGCGCGTCGGCGATCATGATAAAGATCTCGTCGTACTCGCCGGTATTCTGCAGCCGCACCCGCTCCTTCAGAGAGCCGACATAGTGGCCAACGTGCAGGCGGCCGGTGGGACGGTCGCCGGTCAGAATAACTTTTTTCATGATGTTCTCCTTTTGACAGGAAACTCCCTCAGTCTGCTCACCTTGTTCGCAGCCAGCTCCCTCGGGGAGGGAGCCTTTGGCAGTACGGCAAGGCGTCTGACCCTGCCGGAAGGAGTTTTTTCCGTTTTCTTTATTATAATGCTAAGTATAGCCCCCCGGGGCGGTGCTGTCAACAAGGCCGCCGGGAAAACACGGAAATCAATTTTCCGAATGAAGGCTTCCCCCGGTCGGGGGAAGCTGTCACCGAAGGTGACTGATGAGGGCGCAGGCAAGCAGCAGCTTCCGGGAAAATACCCCTCATCCGGCGCTACGCGCCACCTTCCCCCCAAGGGGTGAAGGCTTTTGTCCCGGGTCAAGTCTCAAAAGTTGATTCCTATGCAAAAAAGAAAAAAGCGATGGAAATTTTCCATCGCTTTGCTGGCGCCTCTTGCCTGACTCGAACAGGCGACACCCTGATTAACAGTCAGGTGCTCTAACCGACTGAGCTAAAGAGGCATCTATATAAAACGGCGCGTGGCCGTTTTACTACTATAAAATGGTGACCCGTACCGGAATCGAACCGATGTTAAAGGCGTGAGAGGCCTCTGTCTTAACCGCTTGACCAACGGGCCATACGTCCATTTTCGCATCAGGTGTTCGCACCCGACTTGGCTATTTTAGCATACCGGGCACCCTTTGTCAACACATAATTTCATATTTTTTCAAAAAATCTTGCGCACCCCGGCTTTGGCCAGACCCAGCATCAGCCCCAGATACACGCTGACCACGGCAGGCGCTTCACCCAGCTCCATGGCCTTGCGCTGGGGCAGGTCGGCAAGGCATCCCTCGTACAGACACTTCAGCTGGGGCAGCTGGGCGTAGTCGTTGGGGTGCATCAGGGTGCTGTCCTTGGGCAGCTCCATCGCGCCGCTCTTTTCCAGCACCTCGCTGACGAACTGGGAGCAGAAATAATGCCGGCGGCGCTGCCAGCGGATATGCAGTGCACACAAGATCAGCCCCAGTGTGTTGAAGCGGTACAATTCGCCCCGCGCCATCATGTGCTCGGCACGGCGGCGGGCGCGGACGTAGGCCTCGTCGGTGACTTCCAGCGCATACAGCGCGCAGGGGGCATCCCCGCGCAGGCGGAAAACACCCTTGTTCAGGTATTCCTTGCTGGGACCCGCCGGGAACATGGTATAGCCGTTTTTGCGGGTGGAGCTGTACAGACAGTTCAGCTCTTCGTCAAACGCCATGGATGCGTGGGTATAGCTGGCCCCGGTAACGGCATAGACCAGCTTGGACAGCAGCGTGCCGGAACGGGTGAGCAGGATGTAGATGGTTTTCATGGCAGTTTCCTTTATATGTATAGCCGCCGCAGCGGACGGAAAAAGTATTTCTTATAAAACAAGTATAACATAAGTAAAGTCCTTTTGCCACAAAAACGGCTGAACCAACGCAAAAATTGCACAAAGAGACAAAGTTTGCGGAAAATCGGGGACAAAACTGCCCAAGGCGACCTGTTTCTCCATGTATCCCTGCTTGTCAAAGTTTTATCAAAATGTCGGTTTTCTCCCGTCCCGCCTTATTTTTCACGGTCTGCATCCCTGCCGGGCTTCGTGAATTTACTTTATACGGGAAGGTCTGTTTATGAAATTTGTTTCTTTTTTGCAAACAGAACATTCCATTTATTGCTTTTGAAAAGCTTTTGTGTATAATGATAGACAGGAGAATTTGCATTGCATCGTTCTGTGCTGTCTCCCCCTTATGCGGTGTCCGTACCATAAATGGCGCTGCATCTCCTACACAGAGTTATGTAAGGATCAAACGAAAGTAGAGGTACGCAAATATGGCAAAGTTGGATCTTACCAAGTATGGCATCACCGGCACGACTGAAGTCGTGCACAACCCCTCCTACGAGCAGCTGTTCGCCGAGGAGACCAATCCCGCGCTGGAAGGCTACGAGAAGGGTCAGGTCAGCGAGCTGGGTGCTGTGAACGTGATGACCGGCATCTACACCGGCCGTTCTCCCAAGGATAAGTTCATCGTGATGGACGAGAACTCCAAGGACACCGTGTGGTGGACCAGCGATGAGTACAAGAACGACAACCACCCCGCTTCTCAGGAAGCTTGGAAGGCTGTCAAGGAGATCGCTCAGAAGGAGCTGTCCAACAAGCGCCTGTACGTCGTGGATGCTTTCTGCGGCGCCAACAAGGATACCCGCATGGCAGTGCGTTTCATCGTGGAAGTGGCCTGGCAGGCACACTTCGTTACCAATATGTTCATCCGTCCCACCGCTGAGGAGCTGGAGAACTTCGAGCCTGATTTCGTTGTTTACAACGCTTCCAAGGCTAAGGTCGAGAACTACAAGGAGCTGGGCCTGAACTCCGAGACTGCTGTGCTGTTCAACATCACCAGCAAGGAGCAGGTCATCGTCAACACCTGGTACGGCGGCGAGATGAAGAAGGGTATGTTCTCCATGATGAACTACTTCCTGCCGCTGAAGGGCATGGCTTCCATGCACTGCTCTGCCAACACCGACAAGAACGGCGAGAACACCGCCATCTTCTTCGGTCTGTCCGGCACCGGCAAGACCACCCTGTCCACCGATCCCAAGCGTCTGCTGATCGGCGATGACGAGCACGGCTGGGACGACAACGGCGTGTTCAACTTCGAGGGCGGCTGCTACGCTAAGGTCATCAACCTGGATAAGGACTCCGAGCCCGATATCTACAACGCCATCAAGCGCAACGCTCTGCTGGAGAACGTCACTCTGGATGCCGAGGGTCACATCGACTTCGCTGACAAGTCTGTCACCGAGAACACCCGTGTGTCCTACCCCATCAACCACATCCAGAACATCGTGCGTCCCGTTTCTTCTGCTCCCGCAGCAAAGAACGTGATCTTCCTGTCTGCTGACGCCTTCGGCGTCCTGCCCCCGGTCTCCATCCTGACCCCGGAGCAGACCCAGTACTACTTCCTGTCCGGCTTTACCGCAAAGCTGGCAGGCACCGAGCGCGGCATCACCGAGCCCACCCCCACCTTCTCCGCTTGCTTCGGTCAGGCTTTCCTGGAGCTGCACCCCACCAAGTACGCTGAGGAGCTGGTCAAGAAGATGAAGGCCAGCGGCGCAAAGGCTTATCTGGTCAACACCGGCTGGAACGGCACCGGCAAGCGCATCTCCATCAAGGATACCCGCGGCATCATCGACGCCATCCTGAGCGGTGCCATCAACGAGGCTCCCACCAAGAAGATCCCCTACTTCGACTTTGAGGTTCCCACCGCTCTGCCCGGTGTTGATCCCGCCATCCTCGACCCCCGCGACACCTACGCAGATGCCGCTCAGTGGGAAGAGAAGGCAAAGGATCTGGCTGGCCGCTTCGTGAAGAACTTCGCTAAGTACGAGGGCAACGAGCACGGCAAGGCTCTGGTCTCCGCAGGCCCCCAGCTGTAAGCTGAATCCCGCATTTTTCTTCTGAACTCCATATAAAATAAGCGCCCGCCCCGTGGTTTTTGCTCAAACCATAGGGTGGGCGCTTTGCTGTTACGGAATAATTCAGCCCAGCAGTTCCAGCACACCGGCCTTGGGGCGGGCGCCCACAGCCTGACGCACCAGCTTGCCCTGCTCGAACACCAGCAGGGTGGGGATGCTCATCACCCCGAACTGCGCCGCCAAGTCCGGCTGCTCGTCCACATTCACCTTGCCAACCTTCACATCGGTGCGCTCCTCGGCTACCTCGTCCACCACAGGGCTCAGCATCCGGCAGGGGCCGCACCAGCTGGCCCAGAAGTCCAGCAGAACGGGCTTTTCGCTGTGGAGCACTTCCTGTGCAAAGTTTTCCTTGGTAATGTTGATGACTGCCATATTTTTTCCCTCCTGAATGGGTGTTGTGTTTTACTGACATCCTCAGTATACCCCATACGCCGCCCGCTTTTCCGTGACCGGGTCACGCAGGCGCAAAAAAATACCGCCGGGCGAAAGGCACGGCGGTATAGGGGTAAACTGTTTTTACTTGCCCAGCATCTCGTGGGCGGTCTTGCAGATGGTGGCAGCGTCCAGACCGAACTTCTTCAGCAGATCCCATGCAGGGCCGGAGCAGCCGAACACGTCCTGCACGCCTACGCGGCGCACAGGGGTGGGCTGCTTCTCGCTCAGAACGGCGCAGACGGCTTCGCCCAGACCGCCGATGACGTTGTGCTCCTCGGCGGTGATGACCTTGCCGCACTCCTTTGCCGCCTTGATGACGATCTCCTCGTCCAGGGGCTTAATGGTGTGGATGTTGATGACCCGGGCGTGGATGCCCTCGGCAGCCAGCTGCTCGGCAGCCATGCGGGCTTCATTGACCATCAGACCGGTGGCGATGATGGCAATATCGTTGCCCTCGGTCAGCTGCTCGCCCTTGCCCAGCTCAAAGTGGTAGTTAGCCTCATCGTGGAACACCGGCACAGCCAGACGGCCGAAGCGCAGGTAGACGGGGCCTTCCATGGCGTAGGCGGCGCGCACAGCGGCGCGTGCTTCGATATCATCGGCGGGGCAGATGACGGTCATGCCGGGGATGCTGCGCATCAGGGCAAAGTCCTCGCAGCACTGGTGGGAAGCGCCGTCCTCGCCCACGGAGATGCCGCCGTGGGTGGCACCGATCTTCACGTTCAGGTGAGGATAGCCCACAGAGTTGCGCACCTGCTCGAAGGCGCGGCCGGCTGCAAACATGGCAAAGCTGGAAACAAAGGGCACATAGCCCATGGCGGCCAGACCTGCAGCCACGCCTACCATGTTGCCCTCGGCGATGCCGCAGTCAAAGTGACGGTCCGGGTATGCCTTCTGGAACATCCCGGTCTTGGTAGCGGCGGCCAGATCGGCGTCCAGCACCACCAGATCATCGTGGCCTTCCGCTGCCAGCTCCTTCAGGGTGTTGCCGTAGCTGTCGCGGGTCGCGATCTTTTTCACGTCTGCCATCTCAGTTCTCCTCCTGTTCCAGCGCGGCATAGGCGGCGTTCAGCTCGTTCATGGCCACCTGATACTCTTCATCGTTGGGGCCCTTGCCGTGCCATGCAACGGAATTGGTCATATAGGAAACGCCGGTGCCCTTGACGGTATCCAGAATGATGCAGGTGGGCTTTTCGGTCTCGGCGTGGAACGCCTGCACGGCGCTCTCGATCTGGTCAAAGTCGTGGCCGTTGATGGTGACCACGTTGAAGTTGAAGGCGCGGAGTTTATCTTCCAGCGGGGCGCTGTTCATGACAGTCTCGGTGGTGCCGTCGATCTGCAGATGGTTGCGGTCCAGCATCACGCACAGGTTAGAAAGGCCGTAGTGGGCGGCAAACATAAAGGCCTCCCAGCATTCGCCCTCTTCCACCTCGCCGTCGCCCAGAATGGCGTAAACGTTCACGGCAGAGCCGGCGTGCTTTGCGCCCAGCGCCATGCCGCAGGCGGCAGAGATGCCCTGACCCAGACTGCCGGTGGACATATCCACGCCGGGCACGCTGTTCATGTTGGGGTGGCCCTGCAGGCGGCTGCCGATCTTGCGCAGGGTCTTGAGCTCTTCCACCGGGAAGAAGCCCCGCTCTGCCAGCGCTGCGTACAGTGCCGGGGCGGCATGACCCTTGGACAGCACCAGACGGTCGCGGTTTGCCATCTTAGGCTGGGCAGGGTCGATGTTCAGTTCCTTAAAGTACAGATAAGACAGCACATCTGCGATGCTCAGACTGCCGCCCGGATGACCACAGCCTGCACTGTGGGTCCCTTCGATCACGCCCATGCGGATGTGGCAGGCGTGCTTTTTCAGGGTAAGTTTTTCAGCATTTGTCATGATGGTCCTCCCGTATGAACCTCAGAATTCATGCGCTCAAAAAAGCCTCTCGTCAGCGCCCCGGCGTCAAGATTGCCGCAGCGCGCTTTTTTTCAATTTTATATTATCCATTCTGCGCAAAAAGGTCAAGCTTCTTCCAGCAAAATGTACAGCCCCGGGGAAATTTTTTTGCGAACAGACCGATTTTTGTCTATTTTGCAGACATCCTGCCCCGCTTGACAGGGGCAAAATGGTTTGTTATACTTTTGACCATCGTTCCGGCAGGAAGCCGGGCACGGGCGGGCAGCAGCCTGCCGCTTTCCCCCGCAAGCAATATTTTTTTGAAACAGACGCCACGAAGGGGTCTGCCTTTGGCATGGAATGCCGGGGCAGGCTCCTTTTTATTTTGCGGCTGAAAATGGAGGAACCCTTATGAAAACCAAAAACACCAAAACCGTGCGGCAGCTGGTGCCGGCTGCCCTGTTTTTAGCGCTGGCCTTTGTGCTGCCCCTGCTCACCGGACAGGTGCCCAAGGTGGGCAATATGCTCTGCCCGATGCACTTCCCGGTGCTGCTGTGCGGCTTTGTGCTGGGCGGCCCGTGGGGGCTGGCTGTGGGCTTTGCCGCCCCGCTGCTGCGCTCGGTGCTGTTCGGGATGCCGCCCATGTTCCCGGTTGCCATCTCCATGGCCTTTGAGCTGGCCACCTACGGGCTGGTGTCCGGGCTGCTGTGGCGCAAAGCAAAACACACTCTGCCCGCGCTGTACGCCGTGCTGCTGACCGCCATGGTGTCCGGGCGCATCGTATGGGGCATCGTGCGCTTTGTGCTGGCGGGGCTGACCGGCGGCAGCTTCCCCTTCAGCGCCTTTTTGTCCGGGGCACTGTTCACCGCCGTGCCGGGCATCGTGGCGCAGCTGGTGTTCATCCCGCTGCTGCTCACTGCTCTGCAAAAGGCCGGGTTTGCAGACTGACTCCCTGCGCACCCCCTTTGTGCAAAAGAACGATACTTCAACCGGTTTTTAAGGCACTTTTTCCAAAAGAAACGGAAAATCGGAAAAATTGTGCCGTTTTGTGGCTTTCCGTCGGCAAATGTGATAAACTTGGACTAGATGCGGGCGTGTGCCGCTGTGCGCCGCCCACAATGAGTAAATGAAGAAGAGAGGTCGTTTATCGTGAAGATCATTCGTACAAAGGACTACGCTGATATGTCCCGCAAGGCAGCAAACATCATTTCTGCGCAGGTCATCATGAAGCCCGACTGCGTGCTGGGTCTGGCTACCGGCGGCACCCCCGTGGGCACCTATGAGAAGCTGGTGGAGCGCTACAATGAGGGAGATCTGGATTTTTCTGAGGTCACCTCCGTCAATCTGGACGAGTACCGCGGCCTGCCCAAGGAGCACCCGGAAAGCTACTGGAGCTTTATGCACCGCAACCTGTTCGACCATGTGAACATCGACCCCGCCCACATCAACCTGCCGGACGGCACCAATCTGGACGCCGAAGCCGAGTGCAAGCGCTACGACGAGGTCATCCGCAGCGTGGGCGGCGTGGATCTGCAGCTGCTGGGCATCGGTCATGACGGCCACATCGGCTTCAACGAGCCCCACGATGCCTTTGATCTGGGCACCCACTGCGTGGATCTGGCCCAGGAGACTATCGAAGCCAACAAGCGCTTCTTTGACGGCAACGTGGATCTGGTGCCCAAGCAGGCTTACACCATGGGCATCCGCACCATCATGCAGGCACGCAAGGTGCTGATGGTGGTCAACGGCGTCGGCAAGGCCGAGATCGTCAAGAAGGCTTTCTTCGGCCCCGTCACCCCCGAGGTGCCCGCAAGCATTCTGCAGCTGCACCCGGACTTCATTCTGGTGGGCGATGAAGAAGCTCTGAGCCTGATCTGATTTTCCCTATTTAAACTTTGGAGCACCGGAACACCTGCGGGCGTTCCGGTGTTCCTTTTTTTGAAGGAGCACAACGGATAGCATCCTCGCCCTCTCCGTCTTTGCTTCGCAAATCCACCTCTCCCAAAGGGAGAGGCCTTGGCAAGGAGATGAAGTTTGCGTGGACTGCCAAAGGCTCTCCCTTTGAGGAAAGACTTCCCCCGCGCCGGGGGAAGATGTCGCGCAGCGACAAAAGGGGGAATCTGGCAAAGCCGACAGGCTTTGACTGAGAGGGCGAGCCCGCTAAAGGCAATAACAAAAATACGCTGCCCTTCTCTTTACATTCCGCCGAAAAAGCGGTATTCTTTTTTCAAGAACAAACTTTCCCGGGAGGAGACCATGGATATCCGCCAGCTGCACTACTTTTTGACCCTGTGCGAAGAAATGAATTATACCCGCGCCGCACAGCGGCTGTTCCTGTCGCGGCAGGCGCTGCGCCAGAGCATCTCTGCGCTGGAAGCCGAGATGTGCGGGCCGCTGTTTATCAGCGCCCACCACAAGCTGGCGCTCACCGACCGGGGCATGAGTTTACAGCGCCATGCCGCCCCGGTGGTGGAGCAGTTCCAGCAGATGCAGGCCGCGCTGCGGGCAGAGATCCAGTCTGCCCAGCCGGTACGCATCGGCATCAGCGTGGCGCTGGTGCCGGACTATCTGCCCGGGCTGGAGACCCAGCTGGACAAGTTCCGGCAGCAGTACCCCCATGTGGAGATGCGGTTCCGCCTGCTGGACAACGATGCCGTGGCCGATGGGGTAGAGCAGGGCGAGCTGGACGCGGGTCTGGTCATCGACCTTGGCTGTGCCGCGCCGGTGCTGGCGCGCACCACCCTGCGGGCAGACCCCGCCTGCCTGCTGGTGCCCCGGGGACATCCCTTTTGGGAAAAAGAGCGCATCCCGCTGGCAGAGCTGCGCGGGCAGCGGGTGCTGCTGCCCAGCCTGCGGCAGGATCTGTTCAGCCCGCTGTGGGCGGCCTGTGCCCGGGCGGGCTTTGCGCCCAACGCCGAGATCGGCCCCAGTTTTTATCAGGCCTACTATCTGGTGCAGGAGCAGCTATGCACCTGCCTGACCCGCTACGAGCCCGGCGCGCGCCGGGAGCTGGACCGGGTGCGGGATGTGCTGCTGGAAGATATGCCCCCGCTGTGCGTCTCGCTGGTGCAGCGGCGGGACACCAGCTCTGCCTATATCGACCTGCTGCGCAGTTACCTGTTAGAAGTTCTGGGCAGCACCGCCAGCCTGCCGCCCCGCCGGGGACGGCCTGCAAAGCCCTTCTACACCGCGCCGGTGCTTTCCAGCGCCGCCGCAAAATCTGCCCCGGAGCATCCCGCCCCGGGCACCCAGCTGCCCTTTGCGGGCGGCAACAATTTCCGGGAGCTGGGCGGCTACCATGCCGATGAGGGCAAGACCGTAAAGTGGGGACAGATCTACCGGGGCTTCCCCACCGGGCGGCTGACCACCGAAGCCGACCGCGCCCGGCTGGACGGGCTGGGGCTGCGGCTCATCCTTGACCTGCGCAGCGGCGCAGAAGCCGCAAAGCTGCCGGACTATGTGCCGGACGGCGCACGGCTGGTGCAGATCTGCGGCCTGCGGGATGCCACCGGGCAGGAGATCGATTTTTCGCCCAACGACATCCAGCGGCTGGTGCAGAGCGTCCCCGCCGGGACGAACCTCACCCAGATGATATATCGGCAGATGCTCACCGGCAACAAGGCGTTCAAGGAGCTGTTCCGGGCGCTGGAAGCCGGCGAGACGCCCATCCTGTTCCACTGCACATCGGGCAAGGACCGCACCGGCGTAGCCGCCATGCTGATCCTGCTGGCGCTGGGTGCTTCGGACGAGACCATCTGCGCAGATTACGCCCGCACCAACCTCTGCCGCGCCGCCGAGATCGAAAAGGCCATGGCTGACCATGCGGCGGAGATCGCCGCCGACCCGGCGCAGCGGATGCGCTGGCAGTCCTCCGCCGGGGTAGACCCGGAGATTGCGCCCTTTGTGCTGCGCACCATCCGGCAGGACTACGGCAGCGCCGAGAGCTATCTGGAAGCCGAATACGGCCTGACCCCCGCCCGCCTGATGCGGCTGCGGCGGATGTATCTGGAATAAGCGGAAAAATTATTTTATCGCAAGTCAAGAAATTCGTGCAACAGTCAAACAGCATATTTGCGATATGCAATTCAACGCTGTTGCTGTTGCATTAAAAAGTTGAATTGCTATAAATTTCGGGATAGCGGAGCGTCTGCGGACGCTCCGCTATCCCATTTTCACGGGTGGGAGTTTCGTTCCAGTTTTTGTTTTTCTGCACAAAATGTTCTGCGGGCAGGGTTTTCCTCTTGACAAGCGGGCAAATGTTTCGTACTATAATTAGTAGTATGGAATCAAAGACGCTGTACGCAGGCTTCTGTGTGACCCTGTACCCGTTTCAGGCAAAGCGTGCCTGTTTGATATAAAATGGAACCGTAGAGAGAAAAGCCGTATGCTTTTGCCCGTGCCGCCGGTTTTTGGTGGTGCGTATGGTTTTGGTGTCACTTTTTGGATTGAAAGCTCTTTCTATATCATTGCCCGTGTCCTGCTGCGCAGCGTCTCCTGCTTTTAATTTTGCATTGAATTGAAACAAAGGAGAGTGAACGCAATGACCGCGATCGGAGTGATCGTGGCCTTGATCGTTGGTGTTGTCGGTGTGGCTGCGGGCTATTTTATTGGTTACAACAACCGTAAAAAGACCGCCGAAGCCCAGATCGGCAGCGCCGAAGCCGAGGCTACCCGGCTGGTGAACGAGGCGATCAAGACCGCCGACCAGAAGCGCAAGGAAGCGGTTCTGGAAGCAAAGGACGAGGCTTTCCGTCTGAAAGCCGAGGTCGATGCCCAGAAGGCAGAAGCCGACAAGGAGATCAAGCAGCGCCGTGCGGAGATCAGCCGTCAGGAGAACCGCATCGACCAGAAGGAGACGGCGCTGGACCGCAAGACCGAAGCGCTGGAAAAGAAGGAAGAAGAGCTGAAAAAGCGCGCCGCTGAAGCCGAGGAGCGTCTGGCAGAGATCGACGCTTTGCGTGCCAAGGAGATGGAGCGTCTGGAAACGCTGGCCGGCTTGAGCCAGGAGGACGCCCGCGAGGTGCTGCTGCACAAGGTGGACGAGGAGCTGACCCACGAAAAGGCCGTGCGCGTTGCCGCCTACGAGACCGACCTGAAGGAAAACTGCGATAACATCGCCCGCAACCTCATCGGACAGGCCGTCAGCCGCTGCGCTGCCGACCATTGCAGCGAGACCACCGTCAGCGTGGTACCGCTGCCCAGCGATGAGATGAAGGGCCGCATCATCGGCCGCGAGGGCCGCAACATCCGCGCACTGGAAACTGCTACCGGCGTGGATCTGATCATCGATGATACCCCGGAAGCCATCACCCTGTCCTCCTTTGACCAGACCCGCCGCGAGGTGGCCCGCATGACGCTGGAGCGTCTGATCGGCGATGGCCGTATCCACCCCGCCCGCATCGAGGAGACGGTGGAAAAGTGCCGCCACGATCTGGAACTGCAGATGAAGCGCGAGGGCGAGCGTGCGGTGATGGAGCTGGGCATCCATGGCCTGCACCCCGACCTGATCAAGCTGATCGGTCGGCTGAAGTACCGCACCAGCTTTGGTCAGAACGCTTTGACCCACAGCATGGAAGTGGCTTGGGTAGCCGGTCTGCTGGCAGGCGAGATGGGCGTGAATGTCACCATGGCACGCCGCGCCGGCCTGCTGCATGATATCGGCAAGGCGCTGGATCACGAGATCGAGGGCAGCCACGTCCAGATCGGCGTGGACATCTGCCGCAAGTACAAGGAGAACACCCAGATCATCCACGCCATTGAAGCACACCACGGCGACGTGGAGCCCAAGACCCCGCTGGCCTTCATCATTCAGGCTGCCGACGCCATCAGCGCCGCCCGCCCGGGTGCCCGCCGCGAGAACGTGGAAAGCTACGTCAAGCGTCTGGAAAATCTGGAGGAGATCTCTTCCAGCTTCGAGGGTGTGGAGCAGGCCTTTGCCGTGCAGGCAGGCCGCGAGGTGCGCATTCTGGTCAAGCCCGACGTCATCAGCGATGATCAGGTCATCCTGCTGGCACGCTCCATTGCCAAAAAGATCGAGGATACGCTGGATTACCCCGGCCAGATCAAGGTCAACGTCATCCGCGAGAGCCGCGCCGTGGAGTACGCAAAATAAAGTTTTTTCCGCAGGCTGCCGTGTTTTTGCACGGCAGCCTGTTTTTTTGCGCCAAAACGATTGCATTTCCCGTCAAAAAAAGGTATCATGGATGCAGAAGAAAGCAAAAAGCTGCGTCCGCCGCACCGGACGCAAACCCGCAACGACCTCAGAACAGAAAGGAGCATCGTTTTATGAAAAAATGGAAGAAATTACTGGCCTGTCTGCTGGCCAGCCTGATGGCACTGGCCGTATTTACCGCCTGTGACGGCAGCGCAGGTGTGCCGATCGGGCCCAAGCATTCGGATGCCAGCAGCGCAAAGGCGCTGTGCGAGCAGCTCGGCATGACCTACAGCGAGGAGCTGAGCGACAAGGCCTACAGCATTGCCAACTGGGTCTCTGCCACCTCGGTGTCCTGCTCTGCCAATACAAATAAGACCGAGCTTTACCGCGTTGGCAGCGCCAATGACATTGCCAAGACCAACCTGTTGCAGCACAACTATGCCACTGCATTTGAAAGCATCGGCATGGGCATTTTGGGTGCAAACGACTTTGTCCCGGGCTTTTACATTGATACCGATCTGGATTCCAGAAAAGATTATATCAGCTTTACCCTGCCGAAGGACGGCATCGTGACCGACACCATGAAGTCTGCCGCCGCCGGCAAGACCAAGCTGGGCGTTGCCTATGTGGTAAACGAAGGCGTGCGCTACGCCGTTGTACTGCTTGGGTAAAATATTATAGCAAAAAGCAGCCGCCGCACCAAAAGTGCGGCGGCTGCTTTGTTTATTTATGCTAGGTTATCAGCCCTTCAGGAAAGCCGGCAGGGGCTTGCCCTCCTTGAGCCACTGGTGATACTCGGCGGTGGCGGCAAATTCCACGTCGCCGGCAGAGTTCAGCGCAGTTTCCACCGAATCCTGCACCACGCCGATGATAAAGCCCACGCCCACCATCTGCATGGCAATGTCGTTGGAGATGCCGAACAGCGAGCAGGCCATGGGGATCAGCAGCAGGGAGCCGCCGGCCACGCCGGAAGCGCCGCAGGCACCCAGAGCGCTCATGGCGCTCAGCACGATGGCGGCAGGCAGAGACACCTGAATGCCCAGCGTGTTGGCTGCTGCCAGCGTCATGATGGTGATGGTGATGGCTGCGCCGTCCATGTTGATGGTAGCGCCCAGCGGGATGGACACGGAGTACATATCCTTGTCCAGCCCCAGCTTTTCACACAGGGACATATTCACAGGGATGTTGGCGGCAGAGCTGCGGGTGAAGAAAGCGGTCAGACCGGACTCCTTCAGGCAGCGGAATACCAGCGGGTACGGGTTGCGGCGCAGGTAAATGAACATGATAAAGGGGGAGACGATCAGCGCCATGAACAGCATGGTGCCCACCAGCAGTGCCAGCAGCTTGCCGTACTGGGTAAAGATGGCCAGACCATTGCCGGAAACGTTGGTGTACACCAGACCCATGATGCCGAAGGGTGCCAGATTGATGATCCAGCGCACGATCTGGGAGACGGCATCGGCAGTGTTTGCCAGAAAGACCTTGGTGCTCTCTGCGCCGATGTTCTTCATGGCAATGCCGAACATACAAGCCCAGAACAGGATGCCGATGTAGTTGCCGTTCATCAGGGCACTGACGGGGTTTGCCACAAAGTTGGTCAGCAGGGTGCTCAGCACCTCGCCCAAGCCCTGCGGGATCACGTCGGACTGTGCTGCGTCCGCCAGCACCACCGTGACCGGGAACATAAAGCTGGTGATCGCCGCAATGGCTGCCGCCAGAAAGGTGGTGAGCATATACAGCCAGATCACAGTACCGAAGCGGCGGTCCAGCTTGGACGAGCCCTGTGCCAGCGCGCTTGCCACAATGACGAACACCAGCACCGGGGCAATGCCCTTCAGTGCACCGACGAACAGACTGCCCAGCTCGCCCACCCAGCCTGCGCCCGGCGCAACAAGCGCCAGCACCGAACCGGCTGCCAGACCGATCAGGATGCGCAGGATCAGGCTGGTCTGGTTGTATTTTGCTACAACCGCTTTCAAGGTTTTCATATCGTAACACTCCTCTTACACTGTACGCCCATCGCGTACATCTTCCTGTTCCTTACACAAGAACAGTTGTCATTATATCACATACGTTCAAAAAGAGAAAGTGTTTTCAGACATTTTGCGGGCAGAACCGGCGCTTTTTGTAAACTTTTGCAAAAGCACCTCAAAAATAGTCCTTGTCAGAAATACAGTTTTGCGGTTTTGACGACAAAAAACACCCGGGGGAAATCAGAAAAAGCCGCCGCACCGTACGGGGTGCAGCGGCTCTCTCTGGAAGAAAATGAAGAATTGGTTGGGATGAAGATAACTTAGTTGGCGCGGCCGGTCATCTTGACCGCATACTTGATGGCGTTGACAAGGCTCAGCTCGTTGCCGTTGCCCTTGCCGGCGTGGTAGAAGTCGGTGCCGTGATCCACGCTGGCGCGGATGATGGGCAGACCCAGCGTAACGTTGACGCCCTCCACGGCCTTCCACTCCTGCTTTTCGCGGTCGTAGACAAAGCCCACGGTCTTGAGCGGGATGTGACCCTGATCGTGATACATACACACCACGATGTCGTACCAGCCGCCGATGGCCTGCGAGAACACGCTGTCCGGCGGGCAGGGACCCACAACGCCGGTAATGCCCTCGGCCTTGGCGGCTTCGATGGCGGGGGTGATCTCCTCGATCTCCTCCCGGCCGAACAGACCGTTCTCACCGCAGTGGGGGTTCAGACCTGCCACGGCGATGCGGGGATTCTCGATGCCCATATCCTTGCAGGCCTTGTTGGCGATCTCGATGACCTCCAGCACGCGGTCCTTCTTGACCCGGTCGCAGGCTTCCCGCAGGGAAACATGGGTGGAAACGTGCACCACGCGCAGGTCGTGATGTGCCAGCATCATGGTGTACTTTTTGGTGTGGGTGTAGGTGGCGTAGATCTCGGTGTGGCCGTCAAAGTGGGTGTAGCCGTCCGACTTTTCGCCGTGGTAGTACTCCAGCGCCTTGTTCATGGCTTCCTTGTTCAGGGCGTTGGTGCAGGTGGCATCCACCTCACCCGCCATAGCCAGCTCAATGACCTTTTTCACGCACTGGAAGGCTGCGTTGCCGCCCTCCACGCTGACCTTTGCCATCTCGAACTTGCTGATGTCCTCGATCAGATCCAGATGCAGCACATCGATGGTGCCGGGGGTGAACAGGGCATCCGACACCTTCTCGCAGCGGTGGATGACGATGTCCTCGCGGCCAACGAACTTTTTGGCCTGCTCCATCACCTTCACATCGCCCACCACGATGGGGCGGCAGTAGCTGTACTGCTCCGGGTCAGCCAGAGCCTTGATGGTGATCTCCGGGCCGGAACCGGCGGGATCGCCCATAGTAATACCGACAATGGGTTTATTCATAGCAGCCTTCTCCTTGCTTCAGCGCGTTTCAGTGCAGACCCTTGGCCTCGTTCTCAGCCAGAACCTTCTTGATGGCTTCCATGCCTTCCTCGGGCACATAGTTGAAGGGTGCGCGGCACTTGCCCACGGGGTGGCCCTGCAGGGCAACGGCGGTCTTGATGATGGTGTTGGGGTTGCCGTACTTGAAGGTCTGCTGCAGGATGGCAATGGCGTCCTGTGCAGCCTGTGCGCCCTCCAGATCCCCGGCCTTGAAGCAATCGTAGATCTTGGCAACGGTCTCCGGCCAGATGTTGGCACGGCCTGCAATGCCGCCTGCGCCACCCTCTTTCAGGCAGGTCAGGATAGCACCGTCATTACCGGCCAGAATGGCAACTTCCTTGTCCAGCTCACGGGTCAGGCGGATGTAGGCCTTCAGGTTCTCGATATCGCCGCTGGAATCCTTTGCGCCCACGATGTTCTCCACATCACGGCACAGAGCCTGCACAGTCTCGGGCAGCAGCTTATTGCCGGTGCGGGCGGGGATGTTGTACAGGATGATGGGCAGGTTGACGGCCTTTGCCACGGCGGTGTAGTGGTCGTACAGCTCCTTCTGGGAAGCCAGTGCAAAGCTGGGGGTGATGATGGACAGTGCATCTGCACCCAGCTCCTCGGCACGCTTGCTCAGGCGGATGGTCTCGGCGGTGGTGATGCAGCCGGTGCCTGCGTAGACCGGTACGCGGCCCTTTACCTGATCAATGACAGTGGCAAGGATCTCTTCCTTCTCCTGGAAGGACAGGGCGTAGGCTTCGCCGTTGGTGCCCATGGGGAAGATGCCGTGCACGCCGCCTGCCAGCAGGCGCTCCACCTGCTCGCGCAGAGCCTGATGGTTGACCGTCTGCTCGGGGTCATTGTTCATGGGGGTGATTACGGGAGGGATGATGCCCTTGATATCGCTGGTCTTCATAAGTCTTTACTCCTTTTCTGTTACATGATCTCCTGATACAGCTTGCGTGCATCGTCGGCGGTAACGGGGCGCATATTGTTCACCAGCAGGCGCTGTACCTGCATACCGGCGTTGACCAGACCTTCCAGATCCTCGGCAGGCACGCCGAACTCCTTGAGACTGGTGGGGATGTCCAGATGCTTGACGATGTGCTCCAGACGGGCGATCATCCATGCAGTCTTTTCCTCCACGGTAGTGCAGGTCTTTTCCTCGTGGCAGCAGCGGTCATAGGCGGCAGCCAGACGCTCGCGCACGGCGGGGTGCTCGCTGTTGAAGCGCATGACCGGTGCCAGCAGGATGGCGTTGGACACGCCGTGTGCAATGTGGTACTTGCCGCCCAGCGGGTAGCTCAGTGCGTGCACGGCGGTGGTGCCGGAAGCGGTGATGGCCAGACCGCCGTAGTAGGCTGCGATCTGCATCCGGTTCTTCTCTGCCATGGCTTCGGGGTCATCGCAGGCTTTTTCGATGTTGTTCAGGATCAGGTCCAGGCCTTCCAGTGCGTACAGATCGCTGAAGGGGTTGGCCTTGTTGCTGGTAAAGCACTCGATGCAGTGTGCCAGCGCATCCACGCCGGTAGCGGCTGCGATCTTGCGGGGCAGGTTCTTGATCATGCGGGCGTCCAGAATGACGTAGTCCGCGATCATGTTCTCGTTGACGATGCCCACCTTCAGTTCCTTCTCAGGCACAGCCACGATGGCGTTGGGGGTGACCTCGGCGCCGGTGCCGGCGGTGGTGGGGATCAGCACGATGGGCACGCACTTCTGTGCCATGCCGGGGTTATCCAGCAGCTCCTTCACGCCGTAGGCGTCGGTCACCAGCACGCTTGCCAGCTTGGCAGCGTCCATCACGGAGCCGCCGCCGCAGGCCACGATCAGGTCTGCACCGGAGACCTTGAACTCGTCCACCAGCTTCTGCACAGCCATGTAGCTGGGCTCCGGGGGCAGCTCGTCCAGCACATAATACTCTGCGCCGGAGGCTTTGACAGCTTCTTCCGGCAGGGCAAACAGGCCAGCGCCCTCAATGCCCTTATCGGTGAACATAGCTACCTTTTTTGCGCCGCGCGCCTTGATGATGGCGGTGATATTGTCCATGGCGTTCTCGCCGCCGTAAACTGCGTGCGGCATTTTAAGATTGTACTGGGTCAGCATACTGATCAACCTCCTGAATGATGCTTTGCTCTATAAATAAAGGATGAAAATTCCGAAAAGCTTTTTCAGCGGCTCTGGGCTGCGGTGGGGTTATACAGACCCACGGTTTCCCGCTTTGCGCCCAGCACGTCCTGCTCCGAGAAGCGGACGTACTTGATGCCCTGCCGGGTGCGGGCAGCGTAGGCCAGATGCAGCATACCGTCCCGTCCCTGCATCAGGTAGGGGTACTCGTACTGCTTGTTGTTGGTCTTGTTCTCATCGCCCATGTAGCCCTCGCCGCGCTCCATCCAGCGGATGATGGGGAAGGTCAGGCCGCCGTCCTCCGAGAGCGCCACCGCCACCGGGCAGCGCAGGCCGGGCCATGCAGCCTTGCCGGGCACAGGGTTGGGGGTGCAGGTGGGGTTGTAGGCAATGGCGATGCGGCCGCTCTGCAGCTTGACCGCACTGATGCTGGAGTTGTTGTTGGGCAGCGGGGTGGGTGCGGGCACCGTCCAAGTTTCGCCCCAGTCAAAGGACTCGCTGCGGTGGATGCGGTAGGCTTCGCGGTTGCGCATAAACGCCACCAGATGCCCCGGCTCCAGCTCGATGACATTGGCGTGGACGTGGCCGTTGCTGCCGGGCATCATGACCATGCGCCAAGTTTTACCCTCGTCGTCCGAGATGCGGAAGGCGGTGGGGTCGCCGGACAGACCCTCGGCAGAGTCGGTGCACAGCCAGTTGGCAAAGATCCAGCGGCCATTGGACAGCACCTGAATGGGCTGACGGCAGAAGGTGCCTTCCTCCGGGAACACGGTGGTGTAGTCGCCCCATGTTCTGCCGCCATCGGTGCTCTTCTGGCAGCGCACCACAGCGGTGAACTGCATATTGTCCTTACCCTCTACGCGGTCCAGCTGGGCGGTGTACATCGCCCACACGGCGTTGTCCGGGCCGTAGAACAGCGAGGGGTTCTGCTCGCTGCGGGTGGGGTCGCCGGAGATATCCACCGGCTCCAGCCACTTGGTGCCGTCATGCGGCAGCACCGAGCAGATGATGTGCACGTCTGCGCTGCCCTCATAAGTACCGGCGAACCAGCAGCAGAGCAGGTCGCCATTGGGCAGCTCCACCATAGCGGGTGCGTGGGCGGTGGGCCAGCCGCCGGTGGGCAGCAGGGCTTCCAGCGTGCCCATCTCCTCGTTCTCGTACACAGTGCCGTCCCAAGTCAGGCCGGGCAGTTTTGCATAGGTCATGGTCGTTCTCCTTCTGTTACATTTATCTTCCGTTCCAGCCGCAAAGGGCTGCTGCTTCCATTCTCAATGCTTTGCAATGCGGTCTGCCAGCTCCACCAGCAGATCCTCCTGCCCAAAGCCGCCGGACTTGGTGATCACGTAGCGGGTGCGTCCCTGATAGGTGAACCGCGCCAGCACGATACCGCTTTCCAGCTCGCACACCGGTTCCAACTCCCGTGCGCCCACGCTGTTCATGCACTGCAGCAGGGTGTCGCCGCCGGTGAGCAGCAGCGTACCCAGATGCTCGCTGCCGAACAGCGCCCCGAACATCTGCCCGACACTGCCGGAAATGCCCACCCGCAGGCCGTCCAAGTCGATGCCGCGGGCGGCGGCATAGTCGGCGGTGAGCTGGTTGTCCCCGGCATCGTTCGTTTCAATGATGCAGTGGGGGTTTGCTGCCAGCATCTGTTCGATTTCTGCCAGCGCAGCCTTGCCGTCGGCGCTTGCCCAGTAGCCGGGCTCCAGCTTCTGCCGGGGGGTCAGCCGCAGGCGGGTAAAGCCTGCCTTTTCGGCGGTGTCCATCTGCCGCAGGGTGATGGGGTTCACGCTGCCGCAGAGCACCAGCAGCCGGGGATCCAGCTGCGGGGTCTCGACCATGCTGCCGTCCGAAAGCCCCAGCAGCTCCGGCAGAAAGGCGGCAAATCCTGCGCAGCCTGCCAGCACCGGGGGTGTTCCATTCTGGAACAGCTGCTGTCCGGCGGCTTCAAGGTCTGCGGCGGTGGCGGCGTCATACACCAGAATGCCGGTCTTGTCCGCTGCCGTCTCGCCGGGCTGCAGGCTCTGTGCGGGGACATCGGTCTGCAAATGGATCAGCTTTGTCACCTCGGCGCAGCGCACCGGCTCGAAGGGGTCGATGCCGAAGGGGCTTTCGTTCACCGGCACACCTTTGATGTAATGGACACCCTTTTCGGTAGTGCGTCCGATCTGCGGGAAGGCCGGCAGAAAGGGTAAATTGCGTGCGCCGCTTGCCTTGAGCAGGGCGGCAAGCTCTGCGCCGATGTTGCCGCGCAGGGCAGAATCCGTCTTTTTATAGATGCAGCCCACGCCGTTTTCCACCGCGCTGCGGGTCAGCTCTTCAACAGCCTTGGCAGCCTTTGCGGCGGGCAGATGCCGCGTTTCGGTATCCACCACCAGCACGGTGCTGCTGCACGCGGAAAGGTCTGCCTGCCCCACCACGACCTGCGTGGGGATGCCGTGTGCCGCAAGCTGTACGCCGGTATCCAGCGCACCAGTAAAATCATCTGCAATCATCAGCAGGCGAAGCATTCGTTCGTGCCCCCTCACTTGTTTTTGTGCTTTCATTATGCCGTATCCGGCAGGGGATTGCACCCCGCGCAAGGGGCAAAAGCGTTTCATTTTAGCACGTTTTCAATTTTCTTTCCGTTTCAAGCGTAAAAACGTTCTATTTTGAAACCACTTTCTGTTTTCTTTTTGAACTACACCGAGTATAATAGTTTCAAAGAGAAACATGGAGGGACGTTTTATGGTCGAAACTCACACCCGCATTCTGGGCATTGCCCCCTACGACGGAATGCGCACCGCCATGGAGCAGGCGGCGCAGGCCTACCCCAACGTTGAGCTGGAGGTGTACACCGGCGATCTGGAAGAGGGACAGGCCATCGTGCAGAGCATGACGCCCAACAGCTACGACTGCATCATCTCCCGCGGCGGCACCGCCACCCTGATCCGGCAGGTGACCGACCTGCCGGTGGTGGATATCCATATTTCGGTGTATGATGTGCTGCGCACCATGAAACTGGCAGAGAACTACACCAGCCTGTACGCCATCGTGGGCTTTCCCAGCATCACCGAGCCCGCCCACACCCTTTGCAGCCTGCTGAACTTTGATCTGGACATCCTCACCGTCCGCAGCGCCGAGGAGGTGCGCCACACCTTGGAGCGGCTCAAGCAGGGTGGCTACCGGATGGTGGTCTGTGATATGGTCACCCACACCATTGCCCGGGAGATGGGCTTTGACGCCTTCCTGATCACCTCCGGCATCGAGAGCCTGCACAGCGCCATCGATCAGGCGGTGAACATCAGCACATGGTTCGGCCAGCTGCGGCAGGAGAACCTGTTTTTGCGCAGCATCACGCAGGAGCAGGGCGGCAGAGTAGTGGTGATGGAGCCGGACGGCAGCCTGTTCTATAATAATATGAAAGACATCTCCCCGGAGCTGCACCGCTGTTTGCAGACCCATCTGCGGGAGATCCCCACCACGGGCAGCTTAAAGTTCTATTACACCGAGCGCAGCCAGCTGTACAGCATCACAGCACAGGTGCTGCTGATGAACAATGTGCAGCGGTATCTGTTCTACTGCGTGCCCTCCCGCATCCCGCTGCATTCCAGCCGCCCGGGGCTGCGGTCGCTGAACCAAGGCGAGTGCGAGTATCTTTTCTCCAACAGCTTTTACAGCCTGAGCGGTGCCATGGGCACGCAGGACGCCGAGATCAACGCCCTTGCCGCCGTGCGTCAGCCTCTGTTCATCTGCGGCGAGCCGGGCACCGGCAAAGAGCAGATCGCCCGCTACCTCTACCTGCACAGCGCACTGGTGAACCGTCCCCTCGTGGTGGCAAACTGCGCCATGATGAACGATAAATCATGGGATTTTCTGCTCAACCACTATAACTCGCCCCTGAACGCCAACGGCAACACGGTCTACTTCCAGAACTTCGAGTCCATCCCGGAGCAGTGGAGCACCGAGCTGCTGGCTGCCATCGAGGAGACCGGCCTTGCCCGCCGGGTGCGGCTGCTGTTCTCCCGCTCGGTGCGGCCGGAGGAACCGGTCTCGCCGGTCACCCGCCGGTTCATTGAGCGGCTGGGCGCACTGACGCTGGAGCTGCCCCCGCTGCGCAGCCGGTCGGACGAGATCCCGTCCCTTTCCAGTTTGTACCTGAACAGCCTGAATCTGGAGCTGGGCAAGCAGCTCTCCGGCTTTGAGCCCCGCGCCATCGAGATGCTGCGGCAGTACCCGTGGCCGAACAACTACACCCAGTTCAAAAACCTTCTGCGCTCCCTTGCCACCCTGACGAACGGCCCCTACATCCGCAGCAGCAGCGTGGCAGATCTGCTCTCCAAGGAGCGCAGCCTGCGCAGCGCCCCGGCGGCGCACCCGGCGGCGGTGATCAGCACCGACACCTCCCGCACGCTGGAAAGCATCATCGGCGAGGTGGTGCAGCAGACGGTAGCCGCCCACGGCGGCAACCGCGCCGCCGCCGCCCGGCAGCTGGGCATCAGCCGCACCACCCTGTGGCGGTATCTGGGCAAGCTGGAAAACGGCGAGCCAGACCAGACATGATTTGTGTGTGCGCCGTTTGTTGACAAAACGCGCGCCGCACCGTATACTTCAGAAAAAAGCCGCAGGCGCAAAGGGGTACTGCTATGAGCGAATTTTCACACCTGAAAAACAAGCTGCTGGCCGAGCAGGTGGAGGATCAGATCTACCATTATATTCTGGACGAGGCGCTGGAGCCGGGCGCAAAGCTGCCCAACGAGTTTGCGCTGGGCGAAAAGTTCCGGGTAGGACGCAGCACCATCCGCGAAGCGGTGAAGCTGCTGTCCAGCAAGGGCATCGTGGAGGTGCGGCAAGGCTCCGGCACCTATGTGGTGACCACGGTGAAGGGGCTTTCCGACCCGCTGAACCTGCGCAGCGTGCAGGATAAAAACGCACTGGCCTTTGATCTGGTGAACGTCCGTCTGCTGCTGGAACCGGGCATTGCGGAGATGGCCGCGCAGAACGCCACCCCGGAGGATATTGAGCGACTGCGGCGGCTCTGCGAGCGGGTGGAGACCAAGATCCACGCGGGCGACCGCTACATCGAGGACGACATCGCCTTCCACACCTGCATCGCCGAGAGCAGCAAAAATCTGGTGGTGGGGCAGCTGATCCCGGTCATCGACACGGCGGTGATGATGTTCGTGAACGTCACCCACAAAAAGCTGATCGATGAGACCATCATGACCCACCGCATGATCACCGAAGCCATTGCCAACCACGACCCCATCGGCGCAAAAGCTGCCATGGTGATGCACCTGAACTTCAACCGCAGCTACATCAAAAAGGTCTACGATGGCGAGGACCCGGATGATGGCACCATCGGCATGGCGGCGTATATCAATTGAAAAGAAAAATATTTTTTAATGGAGTAATGCCGGAGCGTCTGCGGACGCTCCGGCATTGCATTTTCACGGGTGGAGTTTTTTAGAGGGCGAGGGCACTGACTATGTGCTGCGCCCTCTTTTTTCAAAATCATCAGACGACTTTTTTCCGTCTTTTTTTCAAAAGCCGCTTTGACGGCTGATTTTGGGCAAAATTCGCTCAGATTTGGGCAGAGTGCATGATGTATCCCAGAGTTTTTGCACAAATAGTAGGACATACCCGTGACAACTTGCAAAAAGACGTCTGCGGTTTTACAATAAAATCACAAAAGATCCCGCAGAAAAAAGGACGAAAGCAAGCAGTATTTGGAGGTAATGAATATGGAGTTGCGCTCACAGGAAGTCCGCACATTAGCACCTGAGAATGACCCGCTGAAGATGGGTATGGGCTGGAAGGTCGAGGATCTTTCCAAGCCCCAGATCATGGTGGAAAGCACCTTCGGCGACAGCCACCCCGGCAGCGCCCATCTGGATCAGTTCGTCAAGGAAGCCGTGCAGGCGGTCAACGACAACGGCGGCAAGGCTGCCCGCTATTTTGCCACTGATATGTGCGACGGCATCGCACAGGGTCATGACGGCATCAACTACTCTCTGCCCCATCGTGACGCCATCGTGAATCTGGTGGAAGCACAGGCAAACGCCAGCGTCTACGACGGCGGCGTGTTCATCGCCAGCTGCGACAAGTCCGTGCCCGCCATGCTGATGAGCATCGGCCGCCTGAAGGACATGAGCGCCATCGTGGTCACCGGCGGCGTCATGGAAGCCCACACCCTGCCCAAGGAGTATGTGGTCAACGACCCCGCCTGCGCCATCAACGAGCTGCTGACGCTGGAGCAGATCGGCAAGTTTGACGCATGGGAAAAGACCGGCGTCATCCCCAACAGCCAGCTGGACTACTACAAGCACAACGCCTGCCCCAGCTGCGGTGCCTGCTCCTTTATGGGCACCGCCTCCACCATGCAGATCATGGCAGAAGCACTGGGTCTGATGCTGCCGGGCACCGCCCTGATGCCCGCCACCGCCCCGGAACTGAAGCAGGCCGCCTACGATGCCGGCAAGCAGCTGATGGAACTGGTCAAGAAGGGCATCACCGCCAAGGATATCGTGACCAAGAAGAGCTTTGAGAACGCTATCATGGTGCACGCCGCCATTTCCGGCTCCACCAACGCCACCATGCACCTGCCCGCCATCGCCCACGAGTTCGGCATTGAGATCGACGCCGACACCTTTGACCGGATGCACCGCGGCGCCCACTACCTGCTGAACATCCGTCCCTCCGGCGACTGGCCCGCACAGTACTTCTACTACGCCGGCGGCGTGCCCCGGGTGATGGAGGAGATCAAGTCCATGCTGCATCTGGACGTGATGACCGTTACCGGCAAGACGCTGGGCGAGAATCTGGAAGAGCTGAAGAAGAACGGCTTCTACCAGCACTGCGATGCCATTCTGGCAGAAAAGACCGCCGGCTTTGCCCGCCCGGTCAGCCGCGAGGACATCATCCACAGCTTTGATAACGCCAAGGGCACCGACGGCAGCATCGCCATCCTGAAGGGCAACCTTGCCCCGGAAGGCTGCGTCATCAAGCACACCGCCTGCCCCAAGAATATGTTTGAAGCCACCCTGCGCGCCAAACCCTACGACAGCGAGGAGGCGTGCATCTCCGCTGTGCTGCACGGCGAGGTGAAGCCCGGTGACGCCATCTTTATCCGGTACGAGGGCCCCCGCGGCAGCGGTATGCCCGAGATGTTCTACACCGGCGAGGCCATCTGCGCCGACCCGAAGCTGGCTTCCAGCGTAGCGCTGATCACCGACGGCCGCTTCTCCGGTGCAAGCCGCGGCCCGGTCATCGGCCATGTCAGCCCGGAAGCTGCGGTGGGCGGCCCCATCGCACTGGTGGAGCCGGACGACCTGATCCAGATCGATGTGCATAACCGCAAGCTGGCCATCGTAGGCGTGAAGGGCGAGCCCAAGACTCCCGAAGAGATGGACGCCATCCTTGCCGAGCGCCGTGCCAACTGGAAGCCCAAGGCTCCCAAGTACACCAAGGGTCTGCTGAAGCTCTACTCTCAGCACGCCGTCAGCCCCATGAAGGGCGCATACATGGAGTAAAACGTTCCTCGTAAACAACAAGCAGTAAACCGCCTGGCGGGTTTTGCCGGACGGCCTGGATAAGTGCAACCAAAAAATCATGAAACGGAGGAATTTTCTATGACAGCAGTTGCAACACCCGATGCGGCACGGCTGGTTTTTGCTGCCGTGGCTGGTCTGATCCTATTGCTCGTTCTCATTATCAAGTTCAAGGTACACGCCATGATCTCCATCCTGATCGGTGCGGTGGGCATCGGCCTGATGGCCGGTATGCCCCTGTCCGACATCATCGGCTCGGTGAATGAGGGCATCGGCAACACCTTAAAGGGCATCGCTCTTCTGGTGGGTCTGGGCTCCATGTTCGGTGCCATTCTGGAAGAATCCGGCGGCGCACAGACCTTGGCTGTGACCATGGTGCGGAAGTTCGGTGACGAAAAGGCCGCGTGGGCACTGGGCATCACGGGTCTGGTGGTAGCCATGCCGGTGTTCTTTGACGCCGGTCTGATCATCCTCATCCCGCTGGCCTTCTCTCTGGCAAAGCGCACCAAGCGCTCTGTACTGTACTACGTCATCCCCCTGCTGGCAGGTCTGGCGGTCGGCCACGCCTTCATCCCGCCCACGCCGGGCCCTGTGCTGGTGGCTACCATGCTGGGCGTTGACCTTGGCTGGGTCATCCTCATCGGCATCTTCTGCGGCATCTTTGCCATGATCGCCGCCGGTCCCATCTGGGGCAGCATCTGCGGCAAAAAGTACATGGTCGAAGTCCCCGAGCACATTGCACAGCAGGCAGACATTGACGAGAGCAAGCTGCCCAAGTTTGGCACCATCGTGGGCATCATCATGATCCCGCTGCTGCTCATCATCGCAAACTCCGTGGCAAAGGTGGTGCCCGCACTGGCAGGCATCCAGCCCGTTCTGGCCTTCCTCGGCGAGCCCTTCATGGCTCTGCTGCTGGCTACCATCGCTGCTATGTACCTGCTGGGCACCCGCCACGGCTATAACAACGCCCAGCTGGAAAAGATCATGACCAAGTCTCTGGAGCCCACTGGCATGATCCTGCTGGTCACTGCCTGCGGCGGCGTGCTGCGCTATATGCTGCAGAACTCCGGTCTGGGCGATGTCATCGGCAACGCCGTGGCAAACGCCAGCCTGCCGCTGGTGCTGGTGGCCTTCATCGTGGCTGCTCTGGTGCGTATCTCGGTGGGTTCCGCTACCGTGGCTATGACCATGGCAGCCGGCATCATCTCCGCCATGCCCGGCCTCAGCGAGCTGAGCCCGCTGTACCTCGCCTGTGTCACCGCTGCCATTGCAGGCGGCTCCACCGTCTGCTCCCACTTCAACGACTCCGGCTTCTGGCTGGTGAAGAGCCTTGTGGGCATGGACGAAAAGACCACCCTCAAGACCTGGACCATCATGGAAACGCTGGTCGGCGGCGTGGGCTTCCTGGTAGCACTTGTTATTTCCTTCTTTGCCTGAGCGCCTGTCCGGGGCCTGCACCCCGGGATAAGCGTTGGGAGATCCTTATTCATTTACCTCGTTACCTCCTTAAAAAAGCCGCTCCGGGTGTGCCCGGAGCGGCTTTTTCTGCGTCAGACCAGTGCCACGGCAACATCGTTGACATTGGTGCCGGTGGCCCCTGTGAGGATCAGCCCTTCCACTGCCTGCAAGGCGTGGTAGGCATCGTTGTTTTGCAAAGCGTCAAAAACATTCCAGCCCGCTGCAGCCAGTGCGGCGGCGGTGTCGCCGTCCACATAGCCGCCTGCGGCATCAGTAGGGCCGTCGGTGCCGTCACTGCCCACCGAGAACACACAGCAGTGTTCCAGCCCCGCAAGGGCAGGGGCAGCGGCAAGCGCAAGCTCCTGATTTCGCCCGCCCAGCCCTTTGCCGGTCAGGTGCACCACCGTTTCCCCGCCTGCGATAAAAGCCAGCCTTTTGCCCTGTCCCGCATGGGTGCGGACAATGGAGCCAAGAAAGCTGCCCGCCTCCCGGGCTTCGCAGCAGAGCCGGTCGGTAAGGATGACCGGCTCATACCCCAGCTTCCGGCAGGCATCGGCGGCGGCAGTACACAGTTCCCGCACACTGCCGGTGATCCGGGTGGTCACGTTGTCAAGGGCTTTCGGCGTTTCCTGCGCCAGCAGCGTCCTTGCCTGCTTAGACAGGTTCAGCCGATATTTTTCCGCAATGGCAAGCGCCTGTGCGCAGGTGGAGGAGTCCGGCGCTGCCGGGCCGCTGGCGATCATATCCAGCGGGTCGCCCAGAATATCGCTGAGCACGATGCTGAACACCCTTGCGGGAGCACAGTGCTGCGCGAACCGCCCGCCCTTGACTGCGGACAGCCGTTTGCGGATGGTGTTCATCTCTACAATGTCGGCTCCGCAGGCAAGCAGCTGATTTGTGATGTCCTGCAGCTCTGCGCCGGAGACGAGAGGTTTTTCAAACAGGGCGCTGCCGCCGCCGGAAAGCAGGAACAGCACCGTGTCCTTTGCGGTCAGCCCCCGTACCAGCGCTAAAGCTTTTTCGGTGGCTGCAAAGCTGTTGGCATCCGGCACCGGATGCCCAGCCTCGCAGCAATCTACGCCGGGGATCCCGCCCTTCACATGGCCGTACTTTGTCACCACCACGCCGCCGTCCACGCGCCCCAGTGCCTGCACGGCGGCATGAGCCATCTGCCATGCCGCTTTGCCCGCCGCCACCAGCAGCACTCTGCCGCCCTTTGGCTGAAAGGCTTCCAGCGCACGGCGCACAGCTTCGTCTGGAAGCACCGCCTGAATGCTGGAACGGACAATTGCATCGGCGTCCCGCCGCAATGTGGTATTCATGAAACAGACCTCCCTATACGATCGGCAGATGCTGCCTGCGCGATAGATTTTAGCAGAAAAATTATAGCACAATGCAAAATCCACTTGCAAGCATCCAGACCGTGCAGAAACCGTGCACTTACTCCCGGACAAATTAAAAAATACTTCATCCGACAACGACTTGACGGCATTGGTTCGCGTGACCACACACCATAAATCAAGTCTTGGAGGATACTATTATGACAAAGTTGCTTTCCTGCCACTATAACATGGACACCAACCGGGTGGAGACCCGGTTCGAGGATGGCACCACTCTTGCCATCGACTGCATCGCCGTTGAGGACGAGTACGGCAGCACCCCGGTACAGCGGGCAGAGCTGGACTGGCTGCTCTATAACAAGCCCTTGGAGTACGCACAGATGGTGCTGAGAGGGGAGATGGAGTGTTATCTTTCTCTCGGCTGTGACCATGGCAGGCTGGAGGATTGAGCCTTAGAAAACGCGCGGCAAAAATGCTAATCGCGCGGCGCGCGTTTCTCAGCGTAAATTCAGCGCAAACCATACCAAGTCAGCGTATTTTCAGCGTAAATCCCGGAAAGTCAGCGTAAATTCAGCGCAAATCAAACTTTCAGCGTAAAAGTCAGCGTAAATTTTCACTTCACGCTCTTGTACTTCGTTCCCCGGCCTATGCCATCAGGCTGCAAGATGCCGTCCTTGCACATCTGGTGCAGGATATAATAGGTTTGATTCTTATTAAACCCACACAGTTCTTGTGCTTTCTGATTCGTAATCGACGGCTTATGCTTCAGATATTCAAGAATCCGATCCTTTGCCTGAATCTGGCTGACCGTCTTGTCCTGCACATAGGCCACATCGGTTTTCACCGTTTCGTAGACCTTGAGGGACAGCATATAGGTCTTGCCGTTGAGTTCCAGAAGCCCCTCGTCCCGGAGAGCGTTCAGAACCTTGTGGGCGTTGTCATCGGTTTCCTGAATCGTCTTTGCCGCCTGCTTCAGGGTGATTTTCTGGTGCTCCCGGAGATAGTGCAGAATCATCAGCTCCGACAGCGTGAACATCTTGGACCGCTTATCCTGCGTCTCTGCGATAAAACGCACGAAGCTCTGGTTTTCCATCGTGCTGCGAAGGGTCAGCCGGACGGAGTTGGGCGTGCTGGCGTACTCCGGGTAGGGTTTGCCCTCGGTGAGCATACTCTGGAACATAATGTCCACACCCTGCCCGGAACGCTGCACATACTTCAGGTGCTGAAGGGTCATGGCAATCAGCTTGTTCCGGGGAATAGACTGGTGGGTGATGATGTTGCTTTCGTTGATGTCCCCCGGAAAGCCGCCGGGGTTCTCAATCACGATCTTTGTGGGGTAGTGCTTGACGTAGATCGGTGCCATATCCTCATAGGAGCGGTGCGCCAGCGCATTCAGCAAAGCCTCCTGAAAAACCGCTTCGGAGAAATCATACACCTCCAGCCGGAACAGCCCCACCTGCACATTGGTCAGGCGGTTATAGGTGCGGATGCGCTCGGTCAGCTTATCCAGAATCGAGATCACCGGCTCCTGCATATCCATGCGGTTGTCGTATTCCGTCTGCGCTTCGTCGCTGTAATGGAGGTAGATCACCTCTGCCTGCGGCAGCAGCCGTGCAATAGACGCTGCCTTGCCTACAAACAGCAGCCCTGCCACCGTCACACGCACTTCATCCTTATCCATGCGGATCAGGTTCAGGTTGTCCAGAAAGGTGGTATCTGCCAAGTCCGGCAGGGCAGAGCCTGCATCCCGAATCCGCAGCTTCTCTTTCAGGCGGTACACTTCCAGCAGGTCAATGTCGCTTTCGGTTGCGCCCTCCACGATCTTTGCCGAAAAATCCGGGTTATCGGCAGGGGAGTACACATCGTTTGCCGGGTAGTCGGGCTTTGTCACATTCCCCAGCCGCCTGTAATAGATGCCGCCGGTGGTGGCAACATGAGAGTTGGATTTCTCCACCGATACCACCAGCACCACACCGTCAGAGGTTTCCACCGGCTCGATTTCGGTAAACAGGCTGGGCCGGGTCATATCGTAGATGGCTTCCATCAGTGCCTGCGGGTCACTCTTGGGGCAGCCCGTAATGGTGCCGTCATCTTCCACACCAAACAGCAGAACGCCGCCCTTTGTATTTGCCAGCGCAACCGCACTTTTCACCGCAAGCTCTTTCCGCTGCCGGTAGTCCTTGCACTTCACCCACGACTTAAACTCCTGCCGGGTGCTTTCCCCGGCAGCAATCATTTTGCGGAGTGCTTGTTCGGTCATGGTGGGGGCTCCTTTCTTGACTATTTCTGGCATAAGAAAAAATCATTCTCCAGAAGATTCAAATCGATCAATATACCCTAAATTCATAAAAGCTGAGTAAAATAATTCACGATATAGATTCCCTGTGTTATACGCCATATTTAGTTCATCAAAGTATTTCCTATCTATAATCTCGTAATCACTCTTAGGAATACGATTGCTCGTCATAATCAAGTTGTTGCCGTATTTTCTCTTGTGATTTTCCAAATATTCCCTGTATCTGTTTTTGTCACTTTCAGAATCTTCTGTTCCAAGTTTATAGAAAGGAACGAACTGTTTTAAGACAGTTAATTTCTCATATTTTTGTGCATAAACAAAAATATCGCTATAACCATCTCCAAATATAAGACTATAAACTTTCCTAAGAAAAGAACTGGAATAGTAAAAAAGCGAAGTAATATCAACATCTGCGGTTTCTGGTGTTGCTATCAATAGCAATCTTCCACGAACACTCCCATCTAACATGATTTCCATGAAGTCATGAACGCCCGCCGCCGTTGGAACAACTTTTCCATTTTGTGTTCTTACAGTTGCACTACCCATACCGAACACATAAGAATATCCAACACGTGTTATACTAAATTCAGGATTGATTTCACGAAGATATTTTGCTATTGGTTCTAAGTCTATAGTATAAAAATTCTTTTGTAAATTTGTCTGTTCCGATGTTACAACTGAAAATCCAAAATCCCAATATCCAAACACATTATTAGGTAATTTTGCGGCCTCGACTTCTGGAAGTTCAATTTGGCTTTTTATGTGAAGGAGCTGGTCTGCTCGCTTATGATACATCTGGTTAAGTTTTCCAGATTCGGTAACAACACACGAACCCGAAGAAACACGCTCGCATATATCACCTTTATTTGTGATATATGGCGGCATGGCACCTTCTTCAATTTTTATAACATAGATAATCTTGTCATCCGCCGAAAAGCATTTTACATCAAATTGAGGAGTGGGCGTAATTCCATTATGGATTGTAATGTGAATCCGCTGTTCATTCCACGCAGTACAACCAACAATATTTTTATTATCATCAACACCCAAGAAAATATATCCGCCATACGTGTTTGCAAAAGCAGAAATCTCCTTCACAAGTTTTGCTGGTTCTACCTTATCTATTTTATATTCAAAGAAACAATTCTCGTTACTATCCGGGTCGCTTAAATAATCTTGGACATCTTTAAATTGAAGTTCTTCCCAAGGCTTACTATTGATATTGACCACTATTATTTCACCTCACTCCATCACTCTAATCGTACTCTCAATAAAAGCAATCTCATCTTCCGTCAGCTCATACTTCCTGTACAGTTTTTCGTCCGTCCATTCCTCCGTAAAATCCTGATCGGGCACAAAGATAAAGTTTGCTCTTGCAATGTGCATGGAAGAATAGGTCAGGCGCAGCATGAAGCGAGTAAACTTACATATCAGATACTGCTTGTAGTTTTTGATTTCTTTTTCAGTATCAAATGCGCCCAGAACCAGATAGGAGAAGGTGTTCACCTCACCCGGAACCTCAATCCGGGGTGTTGTGATGGCCTTATAGCCCTTGGACGGGTCAATGCCAACCTCACCATTGCAGGGAACCAGAATGGAGATCGTTGCCTTGTACTTGTCGATCAGCTCCGCATTTTTCTTGACATCGCTTCTCTTAATATAGCCGGTGCCTTGGCTGTGAATAAGGGAAATGCAGCCGTCAAAGGGTTCTTTCTCACCACGAGCCGCCGAGGGGAAACCAAAGGCATCAATGGGCTGCACCCGATCGGTCAGGAAGTGTTTTGAACGGTTCAGAACCTTATGGATGATGGACAGCGATTCATTCGACCGAATGAAGATCTCCCCAAATTCATTGAGATTGCGCCGCATGGTATGGCGTTCCAGACCGCTGACGTTTGTAACCTCGCAAACCTCCTCCTTATCCCGATCCCACAGGAAATAACAGATGCCGCCTGCAATATCCACGGTGCTGAAACAGTCCTTGGAGTTCACAAAATCCGTCAGCCTGATCAGATGCGGATCGTTCAGCATCTCATTGCGGAAATCGTTCAGACCGATGCCGCCAGCATACCAGCGTGCCGGCATAATCATGGAGATATAGTGGGGCTGCATGGTTTTTGCCTGATCCACAAACAGGTTATAAACCGGGCGTGCCTGCTTTGCCGCCACATTGGCTGCGCTGCCGCCGCCTGTATCCTCCTGATACGGCGGATTGCCCACAATGGCATCAAATTTCATGGGCTGTCCCTCCTTTCCCCATGTATCGGTTCGCTGCAGCTTCTTTGCCAGACGCTGCGGGTCGCTTTCCATCCGTTCCAGCAGGTGCGGAATGTAGGTGGTGTTGACCGTCCAATCCTGATAGCCCACCAGCGTCCGCCGGGTGATGCTTTCTGCCATCCGGGTCTTGCACAGAACAAAGATCTGCTGCTCCACGGTCTCCTGCCAGAGAGCCTGTGTCTGCTCCAGCGGCAGCTTGTCCTCCGGGCCGGGCAGCTTCATGGCGTACAGGCTGTATGCCATATACAGGGGATACAGGCCGGATTTGGAGTTCATTTCCAGAATCCGTGCCTCCGGGTTGAGGAAGATGTCCTCCGTGACCTGCCCCTGATCCACCAGACGGGGCTCCTCCAGAACCTCCTGCGAATCGAGCTGCTCGTTGAGGAAGCAGTAGCCGCCCACCATGTTGCTCAGATGAAGGTTCACCACCCGCCACGGGGTCAGAACGGTTTCCTTGTCGGGGTTGCGGAAGTGGCTGAAGATCTCGGCAATGCGCTTCACACGCTCGGTGGGCGGCAGTTCGTCCGCAGCCTTTGCCATGCGGCGAATGCGCAGACCCGCCCCGCTGACCACATCCTCGTCGTAGTATTTCAGCAGCTTGCGGAACAAAGCAGTGCTTACTCCTTTTGGCATGAACTCCTGCCAAGATTCAGGGTCTACCAAGTCGATAAAATCCGCCATGTGGATTTCTTCGGTCAAATCGACCTTTGCGCCGTAAATCAACAGCGGCAGACGAATCGAAACATTCCGCAGCAGCCGGATGACCTTTTCCCGTTCTTTCTTCTGCTCTTGCAGTTTCTTGAGCAGGTCATCATCCTCTTTGGTGCGCTCCCGCTTGGGCTTGTTGGAAATCTTGTCTGCCTTTTCGTATTCCTCGCCCGTCAGCCCTTGATGGTTGATGTGGACTTTGGTTTCCTTTTTGGCGGCTTTCTGCTCGCTGAGCTTGTCCGACAGGGTATGGAACAGCTGCACATCGTCCTCGTCCATGACGATGCCGGTGTCCTGTTTGTAGACCGATTCATCGTCAAAGCCGCTCTTGATGGCTCTATCCACCGTCAGACGCTTGATCTGCCGCATCATTCTGGAGACGCTGTATGCAGTCATCTGGGTGCCGTCCACCGCAATCACCGGGCAGAAGTTCAAAAACTCGCCCAGTGCCGCCCGGTTCTGCTCCTCGTTGGTCCGACCCCGCTTGGTAATGCGGTTGACCTCAGAAATCACGTTCAGGGCACGGTCCGGGGCAAAATCAAAGACGTAGCAGCGTTCCTTCTGTTTGCCGTCCAGCACCCCTGCCGACTGCACCCGGAAGATGGTCTGCATATAGCCGGACGCAGCCGTGCTTGCCGACCCGGTCAGCATCATCACAGCCGTCCACTCCGGCACCGTCACGCCGGTGGTCAGCTTGCCGCAGGAAATGGTAATGGTGTAGCGGTTCGCCTTGATGACCTGCTTTACCAGCGTCAGAAAGCAAAGAATCCTCGCTATATCTTACGATAATGACCTCGATCCAGAAATTCAATTATTCCTTTATCCCGAAGAAATTGCATCTGTTGGCGAATCTTCGCTTCAATGTTTTGATTGTCAGGATGCTGAATCTTCAGTTTGTCTGCAAACACATAAATATCCCTCAGATAAAAATCTTTCGTCGGGATAGCGTTTACACAGTTGAGTACATCAAACAGCCATCCACGCTTTTCAATAGATCCCGTTTGCAGACGTTTGATTCTTGCATAGTCTTGTACGATACGATCCTTACTGCGGAAATTCTGATTTTCAATAATGGGGATTCGTCCTTGTTCTGGAATATCACCGTACAAAATATTGCAACCGACCCATCCAGCACGTCTGGCAGTTGGCGATAACGGTTTTCTCTTTTCGATTACTGTAGGTGTAAAGAAGAATTTGGGAACAACTGTTAAATCGACGACCTGTAAAGAGGAGTAGTGCATAACCAACAAATCGGGATTTGTCATACTGGTTATGCGGCTTATCATAGTATCGTATGCACCATCCGATATTTTTCTTCCGATTCTTCCATCTTTACTTTTCAACTCAAAGATTTCCCCACAGGATGGACACTGAAAGTCTGCAACAGGGCGGTTATTTTCCAATTTTGAAATTCGAGCGTTTCCACATACCGGGCAGAAAATGTTATCATTGACCCAGCTTTCGCTCATTACACGGATCTTCTGTGAATTGCTTTTATATTCAAGTCCCAGCGATTGGTCAAAACACAAGTTCATAGTTCAAAATCCTCACACCGGATACTGCTTTTTTGATTGTACCACGTTGGTCAGGCACTGTAAATATTAGAACCTCATGCTGCTATCTTTTTGCATCCGGGGCACAGGTCAATCTGTTCTTCGGTATCCGTGTTTTCGCTGATAACACGCAGCTTGCGGTCCAGCAGGCCAATTCGCTGGGAAATGGGAATGGTTTCGCCCGTTACGGTGTCGTAGCGGCTTACCAGATAGGGAGCCTCGCCGCAGGAGATTTCCAGCCGTTGTGCATCCACATATTTCTGCCATGTGTGCTGACGGTCGTCCGGGAAAACGATTTTGTCAGCCGTTGCTTTCCACGGCATCTCCTTCCTGCCAAACCACTGCTCATCTACCAGATTGTTCTGTGCGTTGCAGATCCAACTGGGGGTAAATACCTCTGCTTTGTCACGGGTGCGGTTGGTCTGGTGCTCCAGTGCTTTTTCCACTCTGGGCTGGATCAGACTGTCCTGTTCGCCTGTAACCAGTTCCGGCAGGATTTCTTTTTGAAGCTGTATGGTTCGCCCAGTTCGGCGTAATCATCGGTTGCCCAGATGATGTTTTTCTTGGTGGTTTTGTCCTGAAGCAAAATCTCAAGGAGGGTGCGTTCATGGTCCAAAAGCTCCTGCTCCAACAGGTCAATTCCTGCAATGCTGAACATCCGCCGCCCTCCCTTCCATTTATTGATGGTACTATAATAACACACCTTTCGGGGTTTGTGAATGTGTACCATCCACCGTTTTCATCAGGGCACCCCATTTTCCAGTGCCCTGCCGGGAAGAATCCAAAGAGCGGCGGAACGCTCGTTGGCACACGACTTTGCCTGCAAAGTCTAGTGTGTTACACCTTGGTTCCGGCTGACGCGGAAAAGGGGCTGCGAGAGGCTCCGGCAAGCACCTGTTCTGCGGCAGAAGGATGCGTGGATGGGCATGGCAGTTGACGGTCTTTGCCCACCCAGCACAGGCTTGCAGAGGAACCAATGGTGTACGTTCTCCGTCCTGCCGCAGCAGCGTTTTTTCCCTATAAGGCACAGGGAAAACGATCAACGTCTGTACTTGCCACGCATCCCTGCTTTTGTGCGGTGCTTCAACATGGAGGATTTGTTGAACACCCGCAGCAGGGTCATCTGTTCTTCTTTTGTCAGCTTGGAATAGTCGATGCCGATCGCCTTCAATGCTGTTCGGATCTTCTTTTCATCCGCAGACCCTTCAAGTTTCTGTGCATCCTCCAGTTCCTTCATCAAGTTATCGACCATTGCACCATCCGAAGTGGTCTTGTCCTTGCGGTGTTCCGTCTTGATGTTCTTCAGGATATCCACCAGTTCATCATACAAGACCCGGCCAAAGTACTCATCTTCATCGATCTGCCCCAGCTTCAAGGTGCTCATGTACAGATCATTTTCATCTGCTGCATACTTCTTTTTCAGCATTTGCCGGGTCGCTTCCAGACCAGCATTGAGGTTTTGAATGTTTGCGCTGACATATCCGTCCACATAGATCTCCAGATCGGTCATGAACCTCTGAAAATTCTCATGCACGATCAGCTCACACAGCAGCCGATGATTGAATTTTCCATTCCTTAATACGTCCACTGCGCCATCGCTCAGATGCAAGTCCGAAAGGACTGCATCTGGGCGTTTTTTGTTTTCCGTCACACCCAGCAGGTAGTCGGTGGTCACACCATAAAACTCAGCCAGCGTTGTCACCGCATAAATGCTGAGGTCGGTCACATCGTCGCTCTCGTATTTCGACAATGCCGATTTGGACAGACCCGTCTGCTCTGCCAGCGTTTCCAGCTTCAGATTCCGCTCCACACGCAGGTCTTTGAGCCGTTCTCCCAGTGTCAGCTTGATGTTCATGGTCGCATCTCCGATGTTTTTTGCACAGTATACCACTTCCGGCGGTTCCTGTCCATAAGCGTGGAATTTTGCAGTTTCTGCACCTGTTTTCCGACATTATGGATATACGGCACAGCGGCCATGGAGGTGCTATCCTATAGACAGAAAGAAAACATATAACTCCCCGGCAGCGAACATATTAAGGGCTTCCCGCGAAAGCCCTCTGAAATATCTTTCATACCAGAACCTTGAGAACAGAATGACCGTCCGAACTGCCCAGACCGCCAAGACCTCCCATCGGAGGAGCGAGCGCCCTGCATGGGGCCGACACAGAGTCCAAAAAGATTTCCTGTCGGGAGGCAGCAAGGGAGACCGGCTTCACCGAAGTTCCCATTTGGGGAACACCGGTGACCTTGAACGTGGCAGGGATCAAAATGGTCCGTGCCAAAACCTTTGACCAAAGGAGAAATTTTGAGTTTACAGAGTATCGAGGTTTTGAATGAACTCAATTTCTTTTCCTAAGCTAATCCATTTTTCCTGTATATATTGAAAAGGACTATTTGTGTCTGGAAATCTCATCAACAATCCTTCTAAGAAGGTCGCATAGTTTCTTCTCAGCGGCTTTAACGACCTGTGCATTATTCTGTGATTCAATCCAGAATATGGATAAAAATAATACCGAATATCAATAAAGCCTAATGCTGACAAATGCACCAGATATTCTTCAATCGCACAGCGGAGAAGATCTTCCTCGGGTGAAAATTTGACCTTTCCCTTCTTTTTCCAAATATAGACAAACTTTTGGTTCAACAGTCCTTCCCGACAGCCCGCAAAATAGCAATATATTCTCGCACTATTCACATCGTCATATTGCCATTGATAGAACACTTTTTCAAATAAAATCGTTTGCCAGATTCTCTGGTCACAATTAAAGACGACCTCTCCAAAGACTGGGATATTCAAAAAGAAAGGTATCTCATCTGCCGTCTTAAACCTCAGATTGCAGATTCCCAGACGATTGATGCAATTCAGAACGGCAGTATCCGCCCTTTGTATTTGCCAGCGCAATCGCACTTTTCACCGCAAGGTCTTTCCGCTGCCGGTAGTCCTTGCACTTCACCCACGACTTAAACTCCTGCCGAGTGCTTTCCCCGGCAGTAATCATTTTGCGGAGTGCTTGTTCGGTCATGGTTGGGACTCCTTTCTTCACAAAGGTATTGTTTTATTCAGGAACTACTATCAGCTTAAAAATCTTATTAAAATTCTCTGCACAAAATCTTTTATCAAAAGCCTTCCATGTATTGTCATTGGCGCATACTAAAATATTTGTTTGGTCAACAGCCTTCTCTTGTGAATTTAAAGCAACCACTGCTATCAATAAACTACACCGACGTTTTTCCACGCTTCGTACAATTCCACGAAGAGTTAGTCGGTTGTCATTCTTTGCAAGTCCAACATTCTTGAATTCAACTCCATATTCTTTTTCGACCACACGAAGGGATTCTATCATACTCGACTCAATATATTTAATCTTATCCTCAATCTTTTTCTCGCTTGGTTGCAGTTGCGGTAAAACAAGTTTATGTTGTTTCTCAATCCATGTATCATCCACACTGCTAGTTTGGAACACAACACTTACTTCCTCATCATACCCTGCCACAATCACATTGAAAGCCAGTGTCAATTGCAAATCTTTATGCTTCGTTTTTCCAGCTGAAAACGCAACATAGAATCGATCTTTGGTGTCTGGCGCAATTCCAACGTCCGATGGTTCGTTTCCGTCTACAAAACCGCTATATTTCAAATTAACCCTATCACAATCTTGCAGATTAAAGTTTTGGAATGAAAATTCTCGAATCTCATCGCTCTTATTTTCAATTTCTATCCAGAGCATAAAATACTCTTTGTCGTCTGTTGCATCTTTTAGTTCTGTATCCAAAACAGAGAGTCGTATCGTCTTGGGGTCAAGCATAGAACCGAAAAGTCCCCTTTCTTCTTCACCCATTTCAGTCATTATATTTATACCACTAATGCGTTCCGATTCGCACTTAGAATTATTCTCACTTTTTACTTCTTTGTCTGTGCTGTCACTGTTCTGTTTTTTAATTTCACTGAATTCCGCCCCATTTTCAGGAACAATTTTCTCTTGTGCATCTTGATTTGTTTTCGAGTCTGAAGATATATGTTTAATCCTTCCTGTATCATCTATCGCCATCGTTTCTTGCCCGGCATTCTTACAGTGTTTGTTTTGCTGCTCACGCAAAATATTCTGTGTAATATCTTTCAGGATAGCTTCTGACTCCTTATAATATGAGTATTCATATTGTTTCGTAACCGTCCATCTGTCATCCAACCAATCTTTTGACTGAAATTCAAAAACACATTTTTGAATGCCGTGACCGGTCGAGTCGGAGACCCTAGCAACCAGATACAGCTTTTTGTGCTTTTCAAATCGCGGAAAAGAATCATCGTTTGCAATCAACCAAAGGTCGTCTTTTGAGTTACCATTCAGTCTTTTCGGTGCAGAACATTTAACCGCTGTAAATTGTGGATGATACAAATCTTCTCTCGCCTGCCCAAACAGCCTAAAATTAACAAGTCCAATCTGCTCGTTTGAAAGATTGGATATTGTAAATTTCATCTTATATGTACATCTGAGGTACTTCGAATCATCGTACGATTGTTCGCTTCTAATGAACCGCAATTCCAATAATCTTTCCATAACAGTCATCCTCTAAAAAGCAAAAGATCAAGGAGAGTGCGTTCATGGTTCAAAAGCTCCTGCTCCAACAGGTCAATCCCTGCAATGCTGAACATCCGCCGCCCTCCCTTCCATTTGTTGATGGTACTATAATAACACACCTTTCGGGGTTTGTGAATGTGTACCATCCACCGTTTTTATCAGGGCACCCCATTTTCCAGTGCCCTGCCGGGAAGAATCCAAAGAGCGGCGGAACGCTCGTTGACACACGACTTTGCTTGCAAAGTCGTGTGTGTTACACCTTGGTTCCGGCTGATGCGGAAAAGGGGCTGCGAAAGGTTCCGCAAGCCCCTGTTCCGTGGCAGAAGGATGTGCGGATGGGCGTGGCAATTGACAGTCTCCGTCCACCGTGACGGTGGCAGAGTTTCTGATGGACTGGCTGCCCAAGCAGTGCAGCAAGCACAAGTGGGCACCCAAGACCTACCAGTCCAATCTGGCGCTCATCCAGAACCTCATCATCCCCTATATCGGGGAGATGCAGATGCAGAAGCTGCGGCCCTACCACATCGAAGCCCTGTACGACACCCTGAGCAAGACCCCCTGCGGGCAGTATGTGGGCGGCAAGCGGCGAGACCTCTCGCCCAAGCAACAAAAGCGCACCCTTTCCGGCACTACCCTTCATGAGGTCCACCAGCTTCTGCACAATTCCTTTCTGCTGGCGGTGGAGTGGGGCATCCTCATCAAAAGCCCCGTCCCGGTGGAAGCTCCCAAAAAGACAACCCAAGAGCGCAGCATCTGGGAAGTGGAGGAGATGCGGGCAGCGCTGGACAGCATGGAGGACCCCATCCTGCATCTGGCAGTCCACCTGACGCTGGTGGGTGCGCTGCGGGAAGGGGAGGTGGCAGGTCTGACCCCGGAGGACATCGACTTTGATGCTGCCAACGGCATGGGCACCTTCACCGTCAACCGTTCCATGCAGCGGGTGCAGAAGGACACGCTGGCGCAGGTGGACAAGGGCTGCATCCTCCGCATCTTCCCGGACAAGCTGGAGGGCAGCAAGACCTCCCTCATCCTGAAAGACACCAAGACCGAGGCCTCCTGCCGCACCATCTTTATGACCGCCGCCCTGCGGGAGGAGCTGAAGCAGTGGCTGGAACGGCTGAAGCGGGAAGAAGCCCTTGACCCGGAGCGGTACCGCAACAGCGGGATGCTGCTGCGACTGCCCAACGGTCTGGCGGTGGAGCCGGTGCTCATCCGCAAAAAGTTCTTGAAATGGCAGGACGCACACCCGGAGTTCCCCCGCATCGTCTTTCATGGGCTGCGACATTCCAGTGCCACCTATCAGTTGATGATCTCCGGCGGCGACATTAAGGCGGTGCAGGGGACCACAGGACACGCCAGTGCGGATATGCTGGTAAACACCTACGCCCATATCCAGCAGTCCTCCCGTGTAGAGCTGGGCAAGAAGTTTGAAAGCGGCTTCTATGCCAAGCCCGATACCTCCAGCCCGCAGGCTGTACCCGCCGCAGGCGAACCCACCATCTCCATGACGGCTCTTTTGGAATTGCTCAAGGATGCCGACCCGGAAATGAAGGCAAAGCTGCGCCTGGCCCTGCTCACCTGATGCAAAAAAGGGCACTGATTGCAATGCAATACAGCGCCCTACATAATCGGACATGGAAAACACCGACCGTGCAAAAACCGTGCAGAAACCGTGCACCCATGGCTTACAAAACAAAAAAGCCATGAAATCTTTCGATTTCACGGCATTTTCTGGTGCGATGGAAGGGACTCGAACCCCCGGCCTACTGATTCGTAGTCAGTCACTCTATCCAGCTGAGCTACCAACGCATACGTTCCGTTCGGAACATGATGTATTTTATCACGAAGGGCGGGGTTTGTCAACAGCTTTTTTAAAATATTTTTATATTTTCCAAAAAAGAACGTCTTTTCTTTGATTTTACTGCGTTTTTTCTGTAAACCTTCTGCCGTCCCGGCGCAAAAGCGGCATTTACAGCCGTTTTTCGCCCGACGGGCGGGGGATACGGCAGGTGCAGCGCTCAATCCTCCTGCGCCAGCTGGCGGGCGATCTTTACGCCGGTGGGAGTGGCGGCAAGGCCGCCCTGACCGGTCTCGCGCAGGTCGGGGGAGAGCAGGCTGCCCACGCGCCCCATGGCGTCGATGACCTCGTCGCAGGGGATGGCATAGTCCACCCCGGCCAGCGCCATGTTGGCGCAGGAGACTGCATTCACCGCGCCCACCACGTTGCGCTTGATGCAGGGCACCTCCACCAGACCGGCCACGGGGTCGCAGACCAGACCCAGCAGGTTGCCCAGTGCCATGGCGGCGGCAGCGGCGCACTGCTCCGGGGTGCCGCCTTTCAGGTTACACAGGGCGGCGGCAGCCATGGCGCTGGCAGCGCCCACCTCGGCCTGACAGCCGCCCTCTGCGCCCGCCAGCGTGGCGCGGGCGGCGATGACCTGTCCGAAGCCCGCCGCCACATACAATGCATCGCAGACGGCATCCTCGTCTGCCTGCCCGGCGCGGGCCAGCGGCAGCAGCACCGCCGGCAGCACCCCGCAGCTGCCCGCCGTGGGCGCGGCTACAATGCGCTTCATGCAGGCGTTGCACTCGGCGGTCTTCAGGGCTTCCGCTGTTACTGCGGCCAGATAGTCATCGCCCAGCAAGCGTCCCTGCTGCCACGCCTGCTCCACCTTGGCGGCATCGCCGCCGGAAAGGCCGCTGCGGCTGCGCTGCGCGGGGTCGTATTCCTGACTGGTGGCCTGCATCACCTGCCACAGGTGCCGCATGGCGGCGCGGCTGTGCGCCTCGGTCAGGCGGCTCTCTTCCAAATCGCTGCGCAGCACCGCTTCTGCCAGCGAAATTTTCTGGCTGCGGGCAGCGGCCAGCATCTCTTCACAGGACAAAAATGCCATGGCTCATTCCTCCGTTTCTTCCGGCTCGTCCACGTTCAGGCAGGTCACCTTCAGCAGACCCGGCATCACCGCCAGCTGCCGCTCCAGCGCGTGGGGAATGTGGGAGTCGCACTCCAGCACCATCACCGCATAGCCGCCCGCAGCGGCGCGGAACACCTGCATGGACGCGATATTGATGCGCCGCAGTGCCAGCGCCATGGTCACCTCGGCAATGCAGCCGGGGGTATCCTCGTTGTGGATGATGAGGGTGTTGCTGTCCCCGCCAAAATCCGCCGGTACGCCGTCAATTTCCGTGACGCGGATGCGTCCGCCGCCCACCGATGCCGCCTTGAGCGAAAGCTGCCGCCCGGTGCGGCTGGTCAGGGTGAGCACGGCGGTGTTGGGGTGGGCAGAGCGCAGCTCTACCGGGTGGATGCTGAACTGCATCCCCCGCTGCGCGGCCAGCGCAAAGCTGTCCGGCAGGCGGGGGTCGTCCGGTCGCAGACCCAGCAGCCCCGCCACCAGTGCACGGTCGGTGCCGTGGCCCTTGCCGGTGGTGGCAAAGCTGCCGTACAGGCCGATGTCTGCCTGCGCCGGAACCTCGCCCAGAAGCTTTTGTGCGGTATAGCCGATCTTTGCCGCACCGGCGGTGTGGCTGGAGGAGGGTCCGATCATCACCGGACCCAGAACATCAAATAATCGCATAGGGGACAGCCTTCCTTTCCTGAGGGTTTTCCCACTTTTGCGCGGCAGCTGCTGCCGCAAAACGCGCTTTTTTCCTGCTCAAATGGACTAAAATTGCCAAAACGGCACATTTTTATCAAGTTTATTATACCGCTTTTGCTGCACTTGTGCTATAATAACTTTATTAATGTTTGAAAATGTTCCCCAAATGGCGTTCCGGCTGCTGCCTTGGCAGCGCCGCCCCGCCGCCAAGGGAACAACACGGAGGGTAGATCCTATGAAACTGGTAAGCGTGGAAACTCCTGAAAAGAGTGTCTGCAAAATGACCTTCAGCGCTACGGCTGAGGAACTGGAGACCGCCTCCAATGCGGTCTATGAGCGCACCCGCGCCACTTATACCATCAAGGGCTTCCAGAAGGGCGAGGCCGACCGCGCACAGATCGAAGCTGACCGCGGCGAACACACCTTCTGGTACGATGCCATCAACGACCTGATGGATCAGGATGTGCCTGCTTTGTACGAGGCTGCTTTGAAAGAACACGGCTTTGCGCCGGTAGATGACCCCAGCTACGATCTGGTAAGCGTGAAGAAGGACGAGGGCTTTGTGGCTACCGCCACCGTGGCGCTGCAGCCCGAGCTGAAGCTGACCAAGACCACCGGCTTTACCTCCCAGTGCGTCACCCCGGAGGTGACCGACAAGGAGATCGACACGGTGCTGGAGCGCCGCCGCAACTATGCCGCAGAGCTGGTGCCCCACAAGGGCCCCGCTGTAAAGGGCAACGTAGTGCACATGGACTTTGAGGGTCTTCTGGACGGTGTGGCCTTTAAGGGCGGCACGGCAAAGGACCAGTCGGTGCAGCTGGGCAGCGGCCGCATGATCCCCGGTTTCGAGGACGGCATTCTGGGCCACAAGGCAGGGGACGAGTTCGAGATCAACGTCACCTTCCCCAAAAACTACCCCAACAAGGAGCTGGCGGGCAAGCCTGTCGTGTTCAAGATCAAGCTGCATGACGTGTGCGTGCGTCAGTTGCCTGCCCTGAACAGCGATTTCGCCAAGAAGATGGGCAAGGAGACCATGGAGGAGTACCGCGCCTTCGTGAAGCAGCAGCTGTTCGATGGCCGCCACGGCGGTGCGCTGAACCACGCCAAGGACATGATCCTTGGTCAGCTGGCGGATGCCGCAGAGGGCGAGATCCCCAGCATTCTGGTGGAAAACGCCTACCAGCAGCAGATGCAGGTCATCCAGCAGCAGCTGCAGATGCAGCGCATGAGCCTGACCACCTACCTGAGCCAGATCCATGAGACCCGCGAGAGCTTTACTGCCAAGGTGCGTGCCGCCGCAGAAAAGAACACCCGCGCCCGCATGGCACTGCTGCAGATCGCACAGCAGGAGAACCTGCTGCCCACCGATGAGGAGATCGACAAGCAGCTGGCTGAGCGCGCTGAAAAGACCAAAAAGACGGTCGAGGAGATCAAGGCCAGCACCGACGTTGCCGCCCTGCGCCGCAACGAGGGCATCCGCAAGGCTGCCGATTGGGTCATCGACCACTCCACCATTGAGGAAAAGGTAGAGAGCAAGTAAGCGCTGACGGTTTGGAATGCGCTCCGCTTCGCTTTGCGCATCAATAGCGGAAAAATCTTTTGAATTTCGGGACACCGGAGCGTCTGCGGACGCTCCGGTGTCCCTTTTTCATGGAGGACAAAAAACAACGCCGGACAGTCCGCAGACCGCCCGGCATTGGCTGTATCAAGCCTTATGAAAATTGCAGCAGAATCTCGTCCAGATTTTTCCCGATGACCTCCATGGTGCGGAAAAACGCTTCCCGGGTGGGAGCGTCCGTGTTGTCCAGCAGGCGGGCAAAAAAGCGCTCCTGCACTGCGCGCCCCCGTTCGATGACCGGCTGTGCCTTTGCCGTGCACAGCAGCTGGGTCTTGCGGCGGTCGCCCGCCACGGCGCGGCGCTCCAGATACCCCTCCTGCACCAAGCGATCCACGTTTACCGACACAAGGTTTGCTTTGATCTTGCGGATCTCCACGATATCCCGGGCGGTGGTACAGTCCGGGTTGTTTGCCAGAAACATCAGGATGTCAAAAGCGGTCTGGGGCAGCTTGAGTTCCTGACACAGCGGCTTGCACATGGCGTTGTAGGCCTGCGCAGTCTTGAAGCTGATCTCTATGGTAGGGTTCATGCGGCGCTCCTTTTGTTCTTATATGGACAGTTCATTTTTGAAGTATTATAGTACAGATGAAGGGAGCTGTCAAGGGGGAACTCCCTCAGTCGCGGCTTACGCCGCGCCAGCTCCCTCAAGGAGGGAGCCTTTGGCATGGCGGCAAAGTTTGCAGCTAAAGTACAAAGTTTTTGGGCGCGCCAGAGGCCCCATCCCAGAGGGGGCTGGCAAAGCCGTTAGGCTTTGACTGGGGGAGTTTTTTCCGTAAAAAAGGGTTTCAGGAAAGTCCGCGTTTGCGCAGCAATGAAAGCCCCAGTGGGGCTTTCAAGCGGCGGAGCGGTCTGCGTTAGCAGATGGAGGGGCTTTGCCCCGACAAGTTCCGCAGACTTTCCTGAAACCCAAAATTAAAAATATTCTTTCCGCTGAATATGCGCAGAGCAAAGCGGAGCGCATTCAAATCATTTTTCTCAGAACACCGCCACGGCGACCAGGCGCACCAGCAGGGCGCACAGCCATGCCACGGCGCACTGGTTGACCACCATGATGGTGGCCCACTTGCCGCCAAGCTCCCGCTTGACCGACGCCACCGCCGCGATGCAGGGGGTGTACAGCAGGCAGAACACCAGCAAGGGTGCGGCCTGCGCCGGGGTAAGGGCTGCGGTCAGGGCAGCAGTGGAGCCGAAGAGGATGAGCAGCGAGGATACCACGCTCTCCTTAGCCATAAAGCCGGTGATGAGGGCAGTGGAGATGCGCCAGTCCGCAAAGCCCAGCGGGGCGAACAGCGGGGCGATATCGCCCGCGATACGTGCCAGAATGCTGGCCTGCGGGTCGGCGGTCAGCCGCAGCTGCAGGTCAAAGTTCTGCAAGAACCAGATGACGATGGTGGCGGCAAAGATGACCGTAAAGGCCTTCTGCAAGAAGTCCCGCGCCTTTTCCCACAGCAGCTGCGCCACGTTTTTCAGGCCGGGCAGGCGGTAGTTGGGCAGCTCCATGACAAAGGGCACGGCTTCGCCCTTGAACACAGTGCTCTTGAGCAGCAGCGCCGCCAGCACGCCCACCAAAATGCCGGTGAAGTACAGCAGCACCATCACAAGCCCCGCGTACTTGGGGAAGAACGCCGCCGCAAACAGGCTGTAAATGGGCAGCTTTGCGGAGCAGCTCATGAACGGCGTAAGCAGAATGGTCATTTTGCGGTCGCGCTCCGAGGGCAGGGTGCGGCTTGCCATCACGCCGGGCACGGTGCAGCCAAAGCCGATGAGCATGGGCACGATGCTGCGGCCGGACAGGCCGATGCGGCGCAGCAGCTTATCCATCACAAAGGCGACACGCGCCATGTAGCCGGTATCCTCCAGCATGGAGAGGAAGAAGAACAGCACCACGATGATGGGCAGAAAGCTCAGCACGCTGCCCACACCGGTAAAGATGCCGTCGATGACCAACGAGTGCACCGCCGCGTTGACGTTCCAGTTGGTCAGGGCGGTGTCCACAACGCCGGTCAGGGCGTCGATGCCCATTTCCATGAGGTTCTGGAAGAACAGGCCGATGACGTTGAAGGTGAGGAAGAACACCAGACCCATGATGGCGATAAATGCCGGGATGGCGGTGTACTTGCCGGTGAGGAACTTATCGATGCGGTTGGAGCGCAGCTGCTCCTTGCTTTCGTGGGGTTTTACCACCGTCTGCGCCACCAGCTCCTGAATGAAGGAGAAGCGCATATCCGCAATGGCGGCGGCGCGGTCCAGCCCGCGCTCCTGCTCCATCTGCACGATGATATGCTCGATCATTTCTTTTTCGTTTTGGTCCAGCTTCAGGGCTTCCTCAATGCGGGGGTCGCCCTCCACCAGCTTGGTGGCGGCAAACCGCACCGGGATGCCCGCCGCCTTGGCGTGATCCTCGATGAGGTGCTGGATGCCGTGGATGCAGCGGTGCACCGCGCCGCCGTGGTCATCCTCGCTGCAAAAATCCATGCGCCCGGGGCGCTCCTGATACTTTGCCACATGGACAGCGTGGTCTACCAGCTCGTCCACGCCCTCGTTCTTGGCGGCGGAAATGGGGATGACCGGGATGCCCAGCATGGCTTCCATCTTGTTGATGCGCACCGTGCCGCCGTTGCCGCGCATCTCGTCCATCATGTTCAGCGCCAGCACCATGGGGATGTCCAGCTCCATCAGCTGCATCGTCAGGTAAAGGTTGCGCTCGATGTTGGTGGCGTCCACGATATTGATGATGCCGGTGGGCTTTTCGCCGATGATGAACTGCCGGGTGACGATCTCCTCGCTGGAATAAGGAGACATGGAGTAGATGCCCGGCAGGTCGGTGACTTCGGTCTCCGGGTGTCCCTTGATGGCACCGCTCTTGCGGTCCACCGTCACGCCCGGGAAATTGCCCACGTGCTGATTGGAGCCGGTGAGCTGGTTGAACAGGGTGGTCTTGCCGCAGTTCTGGTTGCCCGCCAGCGCAAAGGTCAGGGTCTTATCCTCCGGCAGGGGATGCTCCCCCTCCTTGGTGTGGTACTTGCCGCCCTCGCCAAGACCCGGGTGCTCCACCATTTTTTCCGCCACCGGGGCGTGCACCGCCGGGGTCTTTTCGGTGGGGGTCACGGTGATCTGCGCCGCGTCGTCCAGACGCAGGGTCAGCTCATAGCCGTGAATGCGCAGCTCCATGGGGTCGCCCATGGGTGCCAGCTTTACCAGCGTGACCTCTGCCCCGGGGATCAGACCCATATCCAGAAAATGCTGCCGCAGTGCGCCCGCACCGCCCACAGCATCTACTATGGCGCTTTTGCCGATCTGTAACTCTTTTAACGTCATATCCGTCTGCCTTCTTTTATATGTACTGTTCTTGTGTGTTAGTCTGTGTTAACAAATGTAGTATAGGCTAACTGGCAGCGGATGTCAATAGAAAATATGGGGGAGTTTACCCCTTCCGTCTTGCCGCTTCGCGTCAAGCCACCTTCCCCAAGGGGACGGCTTAACTCCCCCAGTCATCTCGCTGCGCTCGATGCCAGCCCCCTCTGGGATGGGGCCTTTGGCATAACGGTACAGTTTCCGGCTAAAACGCAAAGCTTGCGGGCGCGCCAAAGGCTCCCTCTCCGAGGGAGCTGGCAAAACCGTCAGGTTTTGACTGAGGGAGTTTGCACAAAAAAAGCACCGCACACTCTCAGGCGAGAATATGCGGTGCTCCGGTTCAAATTATTATTACTTCACGGTATGGTAGCCATCGGGGTTGTTCTTCTGCCAGTTCCAGCTATCGGCGCACATCTCCTCGATGCCGTACTCAGCCACCCAGCCCAGCTCGTTCTTGGCCTTGGTGGGGTCGGCGTAGCACTCGGCGATATCGCCGGGGCGGCGGGGATCGATGACGTAGGGGATCTCCTTGCCGCAGGCCTTGGAGAAGGCGTGGATGACATCCAGCACGCTGTAGCCCTTGCCGGTGCCCAGATTGCAGATGAAGAGACCGCAGCCGGTCTCCAGCTTGCGGATGGCGCACACATGGCCCCGGGCCAGATCCACAACGTGGATGTAGTCACGCACACCGGTGCCGTCCGGGGTGGGGTAGTCGTTGCCAAAGACGTGTACCTTTTCCAGCTTGCCCACAGCCACCTTGGCAATGTAGGGCATCAGGTTGTTGGGGATGCCGTTGGGGTCCTCGCCAATCAGGCCGCTCTTGTGGGCGCCGATGGGGTTGAAGTAGCGCAGCAGCGCCACGTTCAGGCTGGGGTCAGCCTTGCAGACGTCCTGCAGAATGCGCTCGGTGAAAGCCTTGGTGGTGCCGTAGGGGTTGGTGGTAGCGCCCACGGGGAAGTCCTCGGTGATGGGCACACTGGCGGGGTCGCCGTAGACGGTAGCGGAGGAGCTGAACACGAAGTTGTGGCAGTCGTGATGGCGCATCACGTCCAGAATGACCAGCGTGCAGTTGAGGTTATTATAGTAGTACTCGATGGGCTTGGACACGCTCTCGCCCACAGCCTTGTAGGCTGCAAACTGGATGACGGCGGTGATGTCCGGGCACTCGGAGAAGATCTTCTCCACATCCTCATGGCGGGTCATGTCTGCATTGTAGAAGCGGAAGTCCTTGCCGGTGATCTGCTTGACCCGATCCAGAACCACGGGAGAAGCGTTATAATAGTTATCTGCCACTACGATATCGTAGCCAGCGTTCAACAGTTCGATGCAGGTGTGGCTGCCGATGTAGCCGGCACCGCCGGAAACCAAAATTGCCATAGCCGAGTACCTCTCTCACATAGTATTTATTGCTTTTTCTCTTTGCGCCGGGCGCTGCCCGGTCTGCTTAAAGAATACCGCTTTTTGCCGCCGACTGCAAGGGGCGCTTTCTTTATTCAGATATATTTTTGTTGCATATTCGTACAGTACACATTTGATTGACAGAGATTTTTCGCATTATTCACATGGAGAGAATGCGCCGTTTGTGCAAAACATAGAAATGGAGAGGGAAACTCCCTCGCCCTCTCCGTCACGGCATACGCCGTGCCACCTCTCCCAAAGGGAGAGGCTTTGGCAGTCCACACAAAGTTCCCGGTTTTGCCAAGGGCTCTCCCTTTGGGAGAGCTGGCAAAGCCGACAGGCTTTGACTGAGAGGGCGAGCCCGCTATAAGCAACACCATTTACGCAAAAAACGCCTGCCGAAGCAGACGTTTTTTGCGTGATATATCTTTCTTTAAAGTTTTCCGCACTGCTTGCCGGTGAAGAACCGCAGGGTGGTGGTGGCGCGGAACACCTTGCCTGCACGCAGCACCGTGGAGGGGAACTCCGGGTGAGAGGGGCTGCACGGATAGTGCTGGGTCTCCAAGGCAAAGCCGCCGTACTTGCGCAGGGGCTCGCCGCCCTTGCCCGGGGCGGGGCAGTCCTGCAAAAAGTTGCCGGTATACAGCTGGATGCCCGGCTGGGTGGTGTACAGCTTCATGCTGATGCCGGTCTTATCGCTGGTAGCCCATGCGCAGATGCTCTGGCTGGAGCCGCGTGCGCGGTCGATGACATAGCAGTGGTCGTAGCCGCCGCCCACCATGGTGGTCTGGGAGAAGCCGGTGTCGATCTCCTTGCCGATAAGCTTGCCGGCGGTAAAGTCCATAGGGGTGTTCGCCACGGGCAGGATATTGCCGGTAGGGCAGGTGGTATTGTTGCCTTCCAGATAGCGGGAAGCGTAGATGCGCAGCTTCTGGTTCAGCACATCGCCGCCGCCGTCCAGATTGAAGTAGCTGTGGTTGGTCAGGTTTACAAGGGTGTCGGCGTCCGAGGACACACGGTAGTCCATGCGGAAGGTGTTGTCATCGGTGAGGGTATAGCGCACCGCGATCTTCAGCGTGCCGGGAAAACCGTCCTCACCGTCGGGGCTTTCGGCTTCCATCAACAGCGTATCGCCGAAGTACTTCACCTCATAGATTTTCCGGGAAAAACAGCCGTGCAGGTGGTGCTCGCCACAGTTTTTTTCCAGCTGGTAGGTCTTGCCGCCCAGCGTAAAGACGGCGTTTTCGATGCGGTTGGCGTAGCGCCCCACAAAAGCACCGCAGCAGGTGCTGCCGGACGAGGTGAAGTCGTTTTCGTAATCTGCCATGGTGTCGTGACCCAGCACCACATCCACCGGGCCGTTTTTGGCCGGGACGATGATATTTTTGATCACGCAGCCGTAATCCAGCACACTGACGGACATTCCGCCGGGGTTCGAGAGAATGTACTCGGTAACATTAGCGCCCTCTTTGGTCACACCGAAGGGCTTAGAACGGATCTGTGCCATTGGGCCTCGCCTCCTAAAGCTTTTTTCGGAAATGCAAAAGGGGCAGACTGCCCCCTTTTGCATTTTGTCTGTATTTATGATTATATCACAGTTTTACGGTTTTGTGTTGGTTTCCTTTTAGAATTACCATCCAATTTTTACGGCGATTTTTTGTTGGAATCATCGAAAGTGCCCACAATAGCGCTGCTGGCGGCGCGTTTGCAGAGAAAAAACGATTTTAAATGGCTTCCGCTTCGCTCTAGCCATCTTCAGCGGAAAAATTATTTATAATTTCGGGGTTCAGGAAAGTCTGCGGACTTTCCTGAACCCCATTTTCACGGGTGAGGTCGTAACGGCAAACGGCATTTGCAGCGCCGCTTTCTGCGAAAGCGCGGCGCTGGGGGCGGGCGCTCGCTCCCCCGAGAGGGCCGACTTCCCCCGGCCGGGGGAAGATGTCACCGCAG